>JBDQKM010000115.1:0-11045 GCA_040263275.1 Acidimicrobiales bacterium | reverse complement strand
GGTCATCGCCGAGGCGGGAGCCGAGGCGAGCGAGGAAGAGGCCGAGGCGGGAGCCGAGGCGAGCGAGGAAGAGGCCGAGGCGGGAGCCGAGGCGAGCGAGGACGAGGCCGAGGCGAGCGACGAGGCGAGCGAGGGCACTGAGCCCGAGTCGTCGTGAACACCGATGGCGAGCGGCTGCTGAAGGTGCTCGCCCGGCTGGGGTTCGGGAGCCGGCGGGTCTGTGAGGACCTGATCGCCGAGGGACGGGTGACGGTCAACGGCGAGGTCGCCGTGTTGGGCCGCCGGGTCGACGTCGACGGCGACGACGTTGCCGTCGACGGTGCGCCGGTCGGCATCCGGCCGGGTCTCGTCCACTATCTGCTCAACAAACCGACCGGGGTCATCACCACGGCCGACGACCCGCAGGGTCGTCCGACCGTGGTCGAGATCGTGCCGTCGGAGCCGAGGGTCTTCCCGGTGGGGCGGCTCGACGCCGACACCGAAGGGCTGCTGCTGATGACCAACGACGGCGACATGACCCACCGGCTGACGCACCCGTCGTTCGGCGTCGAGAAGGAGTATCTCGCCAGCGTCGAGGGCACGCCGAGCCGTGGCGCGATCCGCCAGCTCCGCGAGGGCGTGGAGCTCGAAGACGGGCCGACGGCGAAGGCTCGGGTCACCGCGGTCGACGACTCGCTGCTGCGCATCACCATCCACGAGGGACGAAACCGGCAGGTTCGGCGCATGTGTGAGGCGGTCGGGCACCCCGTCACCAGACTCGTGCGTACTCGCATCGGTCCCATCGTCGACCGTCGGCTGAAGCCGGGGGAGTGGCGAGCCCTGAGCCGTGACGAGGTCCGTTCGCTGGAAATCGCCGTCGGCGGCCAAAGCGACCAGCGCTAACATCGCCACCCGTGACTGAAACGCGGACCGCGATGGTCGTTGGGGTCGGCCTGATCGGTGGGTCCGTCGGGATGGCGTTGCGTCAGGCCGGCTGGCACGTGGTCGGGGTGGACCGCGACGATGATCGCCTCGCAGCCGCGGTCGAGGCGGGCGCCATCGACGAGCCGGGGGAGCTGGGCGAGTGCGATCTCGCGTTCGTGGCCACGCCGGTCAACGCGGTCGCCGAGCTCGTCAGCGCCGCCCTCGACGCGGGCGCGGCAGTGGTCACCGATGTCGGCAGCGTGAAGGGGCCGATCGCCGCGGAGGTCGACGACGCCCGGTTCGTTCCCGGGCATCCGATGGCCGGCAGCGAGCAGGACGGGTTGGCCGGGGCCTTCGCCGACATGTTCAGCGGCGCGATGTGGGTGCTGTGCCCGACCGACCGCACCGACGACGCGGCGTTTGCCGAGGTCAGAGGGGTTGTGGCGTCGCTGGGTGCGCAGGTGATCGTGATGCCCCCCGACCGTCACGACACGCTTGTCGCCGTGGTCTCCCATGTGCCGCACCTGACCGCGGCGACGCTGATGCGCCTCGCCGACGGGCGGGCCGAAGAACACCGTTCGCTCCTGCGGCTTGCGGCCGGCGGGTTCCGCGACATGACCCGGATCGCGGCCGGGCATCCGGCGATCTGGCCTGCCATCTGTGCCCAGAACCAGGCGGCCATCACCGACGTGCTCGACGAGCTCATCCGCGAACTGACCGGCCTGCGCGACGTCGTGGCCGACGGGGAGAGCGACGATCTCCTCGCCCATCTGGAATCGGCTCGGCACGCGCGACGCAACCTGCCGACGACGGCCCCGATGGCGGAACAGATGTCGGAGATGCGCATCCCGGTGCTCGATCGCCAGGGAGAGATCGCCGCGATCGCGACCCTCGCGGCCGATCTCGACGTCAACATCTACGACCTCGAGATCGCCCACTCCGCAGAGGGGCCCCGCGGCGTGGTGGTGGTGCTCGTCGAGTCGGCCCTCGCCGAGCGCTTCCAGGGCGGGTTGATGGTGCAGGGCTACCGGCCGTCGATCCGGGCGCTCGACTGAGCCATGACCCGCGTCGACCCCCGGCAGCTGCCGGATCCGCTCCCCATCGAACCGTTGGCGACCGCGCCGGACGCGACGGTCGTGTTGCCCGGCTCCAAGAGCATCACGAACCGGGCCCTGGTCGCCGCCGCGCTCGCCGACGGCGACACCGTGCTCGAGGGCGCCCTGTTCGCCGAGGACACGGAAGCGATGATCGAGGGTCTGCGCGCGCTCGGCATCACCATCGAGGCGGATGCGGAGTCCCGCACCGTGCGGATCGAGGGCTGCGGGGGCGAGCTCCCCGGCATCGAAGTGACGGTCGACGCCCGCCAGTCGGGAACCACGGGCCGGTTCCTGACGCCGGTGGCCGCCTTGGGCGGCGCTCCGGTGGTGATCGACGGCGACCCGCAGCTCCGTGACCGTCCCATGGCGGATCAGGTCAGCGCCCTGCGGGCGATGGGTGTGACCGTGGAGGAGATGGGGGAGCCCGGTCGTCTGCCGCTCCGACTCACCGGACCGCTCCGCCCGGCCGGCATCGCCCTCGCCGCGGATGTCTCCAGCCAGTTCCTCTCGGGTTTGCTGCTCGCCGGCGGGGTTCACGGACTCGACGCCCGGCTCACCACTGCGGCGGTGAGCCGCCCGTATCTCGACATGACCGCGGCGGTGATGCGTTCGTTCGGTGTCGACGTGAGCGACGACGACGGAGCGGCGTGGACGGTCGGTGGTGGGTATTCGTCCCCGGGGACCTACGTGATCGAGCCCGACGCCTCGGCTGCGTCCTACTTCCTGGCGGCGGCCGCGATCACGGGTGGTCGCGTGCGTCTCGAAGGACTGGGTTCGGCATCCCTGCAGGGCGACGTCGGCTTCGCCGAGGTGCTCGCGGCGATGGGAGCCGCGGTCGACATCGGGCCCGACCACATCGAAGTGCGCGGCGCCGACCTCCATGGCATCGAGGTCGACCTGCGCCACATCTCCGACACCGCCCCGACCCTCGCGGTCGTGGCCGCGTTCGCCGACGGTGCGACCACCATCACCGACATCGGCTTCGTGAAGGGCAAGGAGAGCGACCGGATCGGGGCGCCCGTGCGCGAGTTGCAGCGGGCCGGAGTGGACGCGGAGGAGATCGACGGCGGAATGGTGATCCGCCCGTCGGGCCCGCCGCGGGCGGCGACGTTCGACACCTACGACGACCATCGCATGGCCATGGCGTTCTCGCTGATCGGTCTCGTGGTGCCGGGCGTGGCCGTGCGGGACCCCGGTTGTGTGGCCAAGACCTTCCCGGGCTTCTTCGCCGCATTGGATCAGCTGCGATGACGCGGCAAGATTGGCGATCATGCGTGTGATCGCCATCGACGGACCCGCAGGGTCCGGCAAGTCAACCGTGGCCAAGGCGGTCGCCGAGCGGCTCGAGCTTCCGTATCTCGACACCGGAGCGATGTATCGCGCGGTCGCGTTCGCCGTCCTGCGGGCCGGCGGCGACCCGGCCGACGAGGAGTTGGCCGCCAACACCGCCCGCTCGATGGAGCTCGAGGTCGGCCTCGACCGGGTGATGGTCAACGGCACCGATGCCACCGTCGAGATCCGTGGCCCCGAGGTGACCCGTTCGGTCAGTCTCGTCGCCGCGAACCCGGCCGTTCGCGTCGAGTTGGTGTCACGCCAGCGGGAGTGGGCCGAGCGCCGGGGAGGCGGAGTACTCGAGGGTCGCGACATCGGCACGGTCGTCTTCCCCGACGCCGAACTGAAGGTCTACCTCACCGCTGACCCGGCCGAACGGGCCCGCCGCCGGGCCAAGGAGGTCACCGACCTCGACTACGAGACCGTCGCCGCCGATCTCGCCCGTCGCGACACGCTCGACAGCACCCGGGAGATCGACCCCCTGGCGGAGGCCCCCGATGCCGTGATGGTCGACACCACCGGCCTCGGTATCGACGAGGTCGTGACGGAGATCGCTCGGCTGTTGGAGGAGAAGCACCCGTCGTGACGAAGCCGTCGGTCTATGGGTCGCAGGAGGGCGACACGCCCGAGCGCAGCCGCCACGGGCTGTTCGGGCGCATCATGTATCGCCCCTTCTGGTTGTTCGTCTACACGCTGTGCAAGTTGATGTTCCGCCTGCGGGTCGACGGCCGCGAGAAGCTCCCCGATGGCCCCTTCGTGCTCTCGGCCGTGCACCGTTCGTTCATCGACACGCCGATCGTCGGGGTCATCACCGGCAAGCGCCTGCGCTTCATGGGCAAGGAGAGCCTCTGGAAGTCGCGGCCGCTGGGCGCGTTCCTCACCTTCTTCGGGGGATTCCCGGTCGAGCGGGGCGTCGCCGACCGCACCGCGCTGCGCGCCGCAGAGGACGTCCTGGCGCTCGGCGAGCCTCTCGTGATGTTTCCCGAGGGCACGCGGCAGGAGGGGCCCCGCCTCAACCGCGAACAGGTTCTCGACGGCCCGGCCTTCGTTGCGTCGCGGGCGGGGGTCCCGATCGTGCCCGTCGGGATCGGGGGCAGCGCCAAGGCCCTGCCACTGGGGGCGAAGATCCCCCGGCCGAGGAGGATCGTGGCGATCATCGGCGATCCGATCATGCCGCCGGAGAAGGTCAACGGGAAGGTGCCCCGGCGCGCGGTGAAGGACCTGACCGAGACCCTCTTCGTCGAACTCGGAGACCTCTACGTCGAGGCCCGGGTCGCGGCCGGCGACGAGTCGGCGCCGACCTGACCGGCTAGCGCAGCCCGAAACGGGTGAAGCCGACGACGGCGGCGATCTCGTCGTCGCGCAATGTCCCGGCGAACGCCGGCATGCCGTCGGCACCGCCGGCCACGATCGCGATCTGGTCGGTCGCGTCGGGGTAGTTGACGATCACGGTGCCGGCGAGCCGGGGGCCCTGTCCGCCCTGGCCGGCATCGCCATGACAGGTCGCACACCGCTGGGCGTAGATGGCACGGCCCTCGTCGACGAGGAGGTCGACCCCGGGCGCCGCGGCGTCGGCGGGCCCATCGGGTGCGCCCTCGAGCGTGAACAGCAGGAGGCCGGCCGTGGCGGCACCCACCCCCACGATCCATCGAGCCACGCCGGCCGCGCGGCCGAGCGCGGTCATGTGCTCGTCCCGGCGTAGTGGGCCAGGGCGCTGCTCCACCACACCCCGAGCATGGCGAATCCGAGGAAGGAGCCCGCGACCGGGAGGGCCCAGACGGGCCGGTCGTCGGTGCGGACTGCGAGGATCTTGGCGACGTAGAGGCCGTAGGCGACACACCCGAGCAACGAGTGGACCGAGAGGCGGCTGTCGGCCGTCTGGTAGCCGAGCGTCCAGATGCAGTGGAAGACCACCGGGATGGAGACCCCGAACGCGATGGTGCCGAGCAGTCGGTGGAGGTCGGGAGCCCAGGGCGCCGCCAGCCGGCGGGGTCCGACCCGTCCGGTGATCCGCAGCCCGAGACTGATCTGCATGACGAACAGCACCATCGTGACCGAGGCGAGCGCACTCTTCCACGAGGCGGCGGAGTCGAACCCCGTCAGCACGAAGTCCCGCCCGGTGGGTTCGTGGACGGCGGCGTAGACGCCGAGCGCGAGCGCGGTTGCGGCACCGGCCGCGAGGGGAGCGGCCAGCGTGGCCGGGCGAGCGGTCACTCGCGGCGATGGAGCGACTCGAGCACGTCGCTCGCGTCGATGTTGCGGTCGTCGAGTGGGAGGCTCTCGGCGCCCGACGGCATCGTGAGCGAGGAGACGGCATCGACGGACGCCAGGAGTTCCCGCAGGTTGCGCGGCGGCGGGAAGTACTCGTCCTCGTCGGTGACGGTCACCTCTTCCACACCCCCGGCCGGTGCCAGGCGGTCGATGACCGAGCGCACGAGGTCTTCCGGGGCCGAGGCGCCGGCGGTGACACCAACGGTTCCGCTGATGTCGTGGGGGAGTTCGTCGGGGCTGTTGATCCGGAACACCCGGGGGCACCCCGCCTCTTCGGCCAGCGCGGCGAGGGCGTTGGTGTTGGAGGAGTTGGCCGAACCGATGACGACCATCGCGTCGCATCGGGGCGCGATCGCCATGAGGGCTGACTGTCGGTTGGTGGTCGCGAAGCACAGGTCGGAGCGCTCCGGCTGCCAGAGCTGGGGGAACTTCTCTCGGGTCGCGTCGAGCACGCCGGCCCACTCGCGATGCGAGAGGGTGGTCTGGGCGAGCACGGCGACCGGGCTCTCGAAGTCGGGGAGGGACGCGACTTCCTCTGGGGTCTCGACCCGGTGGATCGCCTCGGGCGCCACCGCCATCGTCCCGATGGCCTCCTCGTGGCCCTCGTGGCCGACATAGACGATCTGGTAGCCCTTGCCGGCTCGGGTCTTGACCTCGTGATGCACCTTGGTGACGAGGGGGCAGACGGCATCGACCACGTAGCCGCCGCGGGCTCGTGCGGCGGCGACGACCTCGGGGGCGGAGCCGTGCGCCGACAACATGATCGGGCGGCCGTGGGGCACGTCGGCGATGTCGTCGACGAAGACCACGCCCGACTCCTCGAAGCGGCGGACGACCAGCTGGTTGTGGACGATCTCGTGGTAGCAGTAGACCGGCGGTTCGAACGCCCGCACCATCCAGGCCAGCGCCTTGATGGCCATCTCGACGCCGGCGCAGAAGCCCCTCGGAGAGGCGAGCAGAACCTGATCCACGGTCACGTGCCGGAGGCTACTGACTCGGGGCCGCTGTGGCGTGGCGGCCGGTCCGCTGTCTACCGTCGGCGCCATGCCTGGCCCCATTTCCGACCCGCTCTACGATCCCTCGCTCGATGACCATGTCGAGGAGATGACCCGCATCGCCGAGATCGTGGCCGCCATGCAGGGCGAGTCGCCGAGCGAGTGGACACCGGCGGCGATCGCAGCCGCCCGAAAGAGTTTCGAGGCCTACGCCGACAACCCGCCCGAGGTCACCGATCGGTTCCACGACCGCGAGATCG
The DNA here is from genome assembly GCA_040263275.1 of Acidimicrobiales bacterium. Lineage (GTDB taxonomy): Bacteria > Actinomycetota > Acidimicrobiia > Acidimicrobiales > Aldehydirespiratoraceae > JAJRXC01. The sequence continues at coordinate 4,187 of JBDQKM010000115.1, read as the reverse complement.
ACGGCCCGCACGGGCCGATCCGACTTCGGGTCCACGTACCCGACGGGCCGCTGCGGGGGGTCGTGCTCGACTGGCACGGCGGCGGCTTCTTCCTCGGCATGCCCGAGATGGACGATGTGTTCAACCTGCGTCACGCGGCCGCCACGGGTTGTGTGACGGTCGCTGCGTCCTACCGTCTTGGTCCCGAAGCGCCATATCCGGCCGGGCCCGACGACGCCGAGGCGACGGCACTCTGGCTGCTCGAACACGCCGAGGCCGAATGGGGTGTGCCGCTCAACGTGGTGATGGGTTCGTCGGCCGGTGCCAACATCGCCGCCATCGCGTTGCAGCGCCTGCGGGACCGGCACGATGCCCTCGGCGGGATCGTCGCCGCGAACCTCGTCTACGGCGTGTACGACCTGACCGGCACACCGAGCCAGCACCGCCTCGGCATCCCGACGTTTCGCGACCTCTATCTCCCCACGATCGAGCGCCGCGATCGCGACGATCTCGACATCTCGCCGATCTACGGCGATCTCTCCGGCATGCCGCCTGCCCTGTTCACCGTCGGCACGGCGGACTATCTCTACGACGACTCGCTCTTCATGGCGGCCCGCTGGCACGCCGCCGGATCAGCCGCGCAGGTCAACGTGTTTCCCGGCTGTCCGCACGGGTTCAACGCCTACCCGGCGGAGCTTTCCCGGCGGGCCAACGAGGCGATGGACACCTGGGTCGCGGCCCGGCTCGACGAGGCACTCGGGAGGGTGGAGTCCTGAGGTCGCAGCGGTAACATTTGTCGTTCGAGTTCGCCCAGGAGTAACCCCGATGTCGAAGATCTGCCAGGTCACGGGTAAGAAGCCCCACTTTGGCAAGCAGCTTTCTCACTCGCACCGTCGTTCCAGCCGTCGCTGGGATCCGAATGTGCAGGTGAAGCGCTACTACCTGCCCAGTGAGCGCCGTTGGATCAAGCTCAACGTGTCCACCAAGGGCATCAAGACCATCGACAAGCGCGGTATCGAGTCCGTGGTCGCCGACATGCGCCGCAACGGGCAGAAGGTCTGAGTAGGTCATGGCTGGTAGCGACAAGCGTCCGATCATCAAGCTGCGTTCGACGGCGGGCACGGGGTACACCTACGTGACCACGAAGAACAAGACCAACACTCGTGAGCGCATCGAGATCAAGAAGTACGATCCCAAGATCCGCAAGCACGTGATCTTCAAGGAAGAGCGCTAGTCGCTCCTCGGGATGGCTCCCCGACTACACGGTCGGGGGCTTCTACCCTGGCGAGATGATTCCAGCCGATCGCCCCGTGGCGATGTTCGACTCGGGTTTCGGAGGGCTCACCGTGGCGCGAGCGGTGATCGATCTGCTCCCCGACGAGAACGTCGTCTACTTCGGCGACACGGCGCGGTACCCCTACGGTCCCCGCAGCCACGACGAGGTGCGCGAGTTCGCGTGCCAGATCACCGACTGGTTGGTCCGCACCCACGATCCGAAGATGATCGTGGTCGCGTGCAACACGGCTTCGGCGGTGGCGCTCGACGAACTCCAGGCGATGGTCGACATCCCGGTGATCGGTGTGCTCGAACCGGGTCTGCGCTCCCTCCTCGAGGTGACGGTGACCGGACGCGTCGGCATGATCGGCACCGTGGGCACGGTGGCGAGCGGGGCGTATCAGCAGCTGTCGGCGGAACTGGCCCCGGGGATCACGCTGACGTGTGCGGCGTGTCCGGGGTTCGTCGAGTTCGTCGAACGGGGAGAGACCCGCTCCGATCAGGTCCATGTGCTGGCCGAGCGGCTCCTGGCCCCGGTCCAGGACGCCAAGGTCGACAGCCTCTTGCTCGGTTGCACCCACTATCCGTTCCTGGCTCGCACGATCGGCGACGTGATGGGTCGCGACGTGGTGCTGGTCTCGTCGGCCGACGAGACCGCCTTCGAGGTGCAGCGGGCGATTGCCGAGACGGGCACCGGTCGTCAGGGCGGCCCGGCCCCCACTCGCCGGTTCGTGTCGAGCGGCGACGTCGAGACCTTCGCCCGACTCGGGCGGCAACTGCTCGGCCCCGAGCTCGACGCGGTCGAGGCGCACCAATGGTGACCGGATGACCGATCTCACCGTGACGGTCCTCGGATCGTCGGGCTCCTACGCCGCCCCCGGCAACCCCTGCACGGGGTTCCTCGTGCGTTCGGCCGACGCCGCGGTGCTCTACGACTGCGGCCCCGGCACGGCCGGCCCTCTGCAGGAGGCGATCGACCTCGAGGACCTGACGGCGATCGTGGTGAGTCACTGCCACCCCGACCACTGGCTCGAGCTGCCGGTGCTGCGCAACGTCTTCACCTGGTTCGTGCCCCGGTCGGACATCGCCGTCTACAGCACGGCCCGCACTGCCGAGATGGACGCCGCGGTCACGGTTCGCGTGCCGGGCGCGCCGAGCCCGTTCGATTGGACGGTCATCGACGCATCGTCACGGCTGACGATCGGCGACCAGTCGTGGTCGTTCGAGCAGACCGATCATCCGGTCGAGACGCTGGCCGCCCGGGTCGAGGTCGGTGACGCATCGGTGATGTTCACGTCCGACAGCGGCCCGCGCTGGACGTTCGAGGAGTTCGGCCGCGACGTCGGGGCGGCGTTCTGCGATGCAAGCCATCTCTCCGACCACGAGGACCAGGGCATTCCCCACATGAGCGCACGCGAGGCTGCGATCCGGGCCGAGGCCGCCGGTGCCCGGCGGCTCGTGTTGACCCACCTCATCCCGGGTTCGGACCGCGACGCCCACCGCGCCGAGGCCGAGGCGGCCTACGGTGGCCCGGTCGATGTGGCCGTGTCCGGCTCCGTCTTCGAATTCTGAACCCCTTCACCCCGGAGCATCCCGTGTCCACTCGTTACGACGGTCGTCAGCCCGACGATCTCCGCCCCTTCTCGTTCGTCCGGGATTTCACCAACATGACCATGGGTTCCGCTCTGGTGACGTTCGGTGAGACCCGTGTGCTGTGCACCGCCTCCGTCGAGGAGGACGTCCCCCGATGGATGAAGGGCAAGGGCGAGGGCTGGGTCACCGCCGAGTACTCGATGCTGCCGGGCTCGTCGCCCGAGCGGGTCAACCGCGAGCGCAAGGGAGCAAAGGGTCGGACGCAGGAGATCGAGCGTCTCATCGGTCGGTCGCTGCGGGCCGTGACCGACATGAAGGCGCTCGGCGAGAACTCGATCCGACTCGACTGCGACGTGCTCCAGGCCGACGGCGGCACCCGCACCGCCGCGATCTGTGGTGCTTACGTCGCGTTGCACGACGCCTGTGAGCGTCTCGTGCAGGGCGGCGCAATCGCCGCGAACCCGCTCACCACCGAGTGCGCCGCGATCTCCGTCGGCATCGTCAAGGGCGAGCCGGTGCTCGACCTGCCCTACCCGGAGGACTCGACCGCCGATGTCGACTTCAACGTGATCATGGCCGGCACCGGAGAACTCATCGAGGTCCAGGGCACGGCCGAGGGCGACACCTTCAGTCGCGCCGAACTCGACGCGCTGCTCGACCTGGCCGAGGGCGGCATCGCCACGATCACGGCCGCGCAACGAGAGATCCTGGCCGAGGCGCCGTCGCCGAGAATGCCGGGGCGTTGAGTCCGGATCCGCTCCCGCAGCTCGTCTGCGCGAGCGCGAACCCCGACAAGGTCGCGGAGATCGCGCTCGTGCTCGACGGGCTGGTCGATCTCCTTCCCCGCCCGGCCGGGTTGGCCGACGTGGTCGAGGACGCGCCCGACCTCGAAGGCAACGCCCGTCTGAAGGCGGTGGCCGTGTGCGCCGCTGCCGGGGCTGCGGCGGTGAGTGACGACACCGGACTCGAGGTCGACGCGATCGAGGGCGCCCCCGGCGTCCACTCGGCCCGCTACGCGGGTGACGACGCGAGCTACGACGACAACGTGCAGAAGCTGCTCGACGAGCTCGAACGCGTCGGTGCGCTCACCCCTGATGCCCGTACCGCCCGGTTCCGCACGGTCGTGATGGTCGTGCGCCCCGACGGGTCGGAGCTGGCCGTGGAGGGCGTGGTCGAAGGGGTCATCGCGCCGGCCCGCCAGGGGAGTGGCGGGTTCGGCTACGACCCCGTCTTCGTGCCCGTCGAGGGGGACGGGCGGTCGTTCGCCGAGATGGGCGACGAGAAGCACACGATCAGTCACCGGGGGCGCGCGTTCCGGGCGCTCGCCGCGGCGCTGTCGT
>JBDQKM010000114.1:0-11070 GCA_040263275.1 Acidimicrobiales bacterium | reverse complement strand
GACGTGTCGTGGCGCACCGAGCGCTGGGGGCCATCACCCCGCAGCGCCTGCCCCGCCATCGGCATCGCCCTGCTCCCCGAGCACCGGGGGCACGGATACGGCACCGTCGCCCAGGCCCTGCTCGTCGACCATCTCTCCAGCCGCGACCCCGCACTGCACCGCGTGCAGTCCGACACCGCGGCGGACAATCCGGCCGAGCAGCGGGCGTTGAGGAAGATCGGCATGGTCGAGGAGGGTCGCATCCGCGACGCCGAGTACCGGGATGGCACGTTCCACGACCATCTCGTGTATTCCGTCCTGCGAGCCGAGTGGGAGGCGACACGATGACGTTCACGGGATGGCCGATCGAGGCGATCGAGTTCTTCGAGCGACTCGAGGACGAGAACAACAAGTCGTTCTGGTAGTCCCATGATTATATCCAAACGAACGTTTCGAAACCGATCGTTTTGGAAAGGATGACTCGTGATACACACAGCAACCCTGGTGGTGACCGCCCGCCCCAACCCCGAAGAGATGGAGTCGGTACAGGCGTATCTGCAAGGCGTCATGCCGCTGTTCCTCGCCGCGGGCGGCAATCTTGTGAAGCGCCTGAAGGTCGACACGGCCCTCGAGGGCGCGCCGGCCGGCATGGCGATGATCATGGACTTCGACTCAGCCGACGCCATCACCGATCTCTTCGAGTCGTCCGAATACGCCGCGCTCCTCCCGGCGCGCGATCGGGGCTTCCTCGACATGAACATCCTCGTGACGCAGGAGATGTAGCCGCGGCGGTGCGATTGCCCGATCAGCGCGCCAGCGACATCGCGTCGCCGAAGTCGACAATCGGTACCGATCCGACACCGGGCGCCCGAGGTGATCAGTGAGCGACGGGAAGGGCGTCCCTCCAGACCCATTTCCCCGGGTCGTCGACATCGCGCCACTGGGTGACCTGCTCCCCTGCCCACTCCGCCCACCCGAGCGTCATACGCTGATGGTCGAGCTGGAACCTCAGCGACAACGCGTTGAGATGCAGTCGGTCAGAGAAGGGGTACTGCTGGTCGTCGACGGACTCGACGAGCGCTCGAAGCTGCTCGAGCTGCGACCGTGCCGCGTCAGCGATCTCGTCGATTGTTCTCCGAAGGTCCTCCAGGGTTGCCGAGTCGGCGAAGAAGACCCGCACGAGCGCTTCCGACTCCAGCTTCGGTGGTGCGGAGGGCTCCCGAAGCCACGTCGTGAGCGCTCGCCGGCCCTTCGGCGTGATGTGGTACACCGTCCGCGGACGAGCGCCGGTCGATTCGTCGGCGGAGCGGGCGAAGCCACCGTCGACGAGTCGCTTCGCCTCGTCGTAGACCTTTCGCTCAGCGCGCGGCCAGAACCAGCCGAGACTGCGCTCGACCTGCTTCGCCAGCTCGTAGGTACTCCAAGACCGAATCGCCAGGAGACCGAGAAGAGCGTGGGAAGTCGACGTCAAAGAGGCCATGGCCAGATCTTGACATGCTGCCCATGTCAGTATCTACTAACTTCACGATCTGGATACTGCCAATGTCATCAAGGACGGAACGATGAGCGACACAACGATGCTGGTGGTCGTAGCCCACCCGGACGACGAGACATTCGGTTGCGGCTCGCTCCTCGCCCACGCCCGCCGGCGCAACGTCCGGACCGTCGTCGCGTGCGCGACACGCGGTGAGGCCGGCATGCCGACCCCCGGCCGCGGCCTCGACAACGCCGACATGGCCGTCGTCCGCGAACAGGAACTCCACGATGCAGCGTCATTCCTCGGCGTCGACCGGGTCGTCCTCTACGACTGGCACGATTCGGACATGGACGGCGAACCCCGGCCTGGCACGTTGTGCGCAGAGCCGGTCGATTCCGTTGCCGCGGCCATCGCGGCAACCATCGATGCCGAGCAACCCGACATCGTCGTGACCCTCGATGCAAGCGATGGGCACCGCGATCACGCCCATGTGCGCGACGCAACCCTGCTCGCGATCGACCGGGCCAGCTCCCCACCCGACGCGGTCTATCTCCACTGTCTCCCACGCGCACTGATGCGGAAGTGGGTGGAGGCCCTCCGAGCCGAGGACCCCGACAGCAACTACGCCCACCTCGAGCAGCTCGGCACTCCTGCGGAACGGATCACGACCGTGATCGACACACGTGACCTTCTCGGGGTTCGCGAGGAGGCGATGGCACTTCACCGCAGCCAGACCTCCCCATACGAGGTGATGGATCCCGAACTCCGACGTGAGTTTCTCTGCGCTGAGCGATTGACGCGGGTCGAACCATCCTGGACGGGTGGCGACCTGGAGACGGAGATCTTCCCGGTCCTGCAGGCATCAACCTGATCGGCTCACCCGCTCTCGCCCGCCCCCGAGAAGCATCGCGTCGCCGAAGCTGAGGAAGCGGTAGTTCTCTCGGAGGGCCTCCGCGTAGAGGTCTCGCCATCGGGGCCCGACGAAGGCATCGACGAGGCAGAGCAGCGTCGACCTCGGCAGGTGGAAGTTGGTCATCAACACGTCGACCACCGACCACTCATAGGGACGGCGGATGAAGATGCGACTGCGACCCTCGAGCTCACCCGTCGTTCCCCAGGTCTCGAGTGCCCGCACGCTGGTCGTGCCGACGGCGACGACGCGTTCTGCGGCTGCGATCTTCTCGATCGTGGCCGGCGGGACCGAGTACCACTCGCTGTGCATCACGTGGTCGTCGAGTCGGTCGACCTGCACGGGCCGGAACGTGTCGAGGCCCACGGCCAACTCGACCGTCGCCGTGTCGATCCCCCGCTCGGCGAGCGCCGAGAGCACGGCGTCGGTCAGGTGCAGGCCGGCGGTCGGGGCTGCGGCCGACAGGGGCCGGTCGGCGAAGACGGTCTGATACCGCTCGGGGTCGTCGATCTGCTCCTCGATGTAGGGAGGCAGCGGCGGCAGGCCGACCTCGGCCAACACGTCGAGCAGCGGACGCCCGCCGGGATCGGGGCGGACCATTCGCCGCCCCTCGCCTAGGTCCTCCCCCACCTCGACGGCGAGGCCATCCGCGTGGAGGACGGTGCCCGGAGCGACCTTCTTCGACGGGCGGACGAGCGCCTCCCACCGACCGTCGTCGTGCGCCTCGAGCAGCAACACTTCGGCCGCGCCGCCGGTGGGTCGACGGACAGGGATTCGGGCCGGGAGGACCCGCGTGTCGTTGACGACGAGGAGGTCGCCAGGGCGGAGAATGTCGGGCAGATCGGCGACCGTGCGGTGTTCGATGCGGTCGCCGAGATCGACGAGCAGGCGGGCCCGGTCACGCTCCTCCAGCGGCGTCTGCGCGATCGCCGCTGCCGGCAACTCGTAGTCGATGTCGGCGAGCGTCTGGGGCGGGTCCTCCACCCGGTCAGCGTAGGGAGAGTCCTTGCGATTCCAGGGAATTCGGTGGGCGGTCAGTCGCCGTTGTCGAACAGGCCCGGCTGGGGCGACTCGCCCACAGCCGGCGGGGGGATCATCCCGAGATGCTCGTAGGCCGCCGGCGTGGCCACGCGCCCTCGCGGGGTGCGCATGAGCAGCCCCTGCTGAATGAGATACGGCTCGTAGACGTCTTCGACCGTTTCCGTCGGCTCGCTCACACTGATGGCCAACGTCGACAGACCCACCGGACCACCACCGAAGCGACGACAGACCGAATCGAGCACCGCCCGACTGGCCTTGTCGAGACCCAACACGTCGACCCCGAAGAACTGCAGGCCATCAGCGGCCACACCGGCATCGATGTGGCCGTCTCGCTCCACCTCGGCGTAGTCACGCACCTGGCGCAGGAGCCGGTTCGCGATACGGGGCGTGCCCCGGGATCGGCGGGCGATCTCCCACGCCCCCTCGGTGTCGATGTCGACATTGAGGATCTGGGCCGCTCGCGTCACGATCGACTGCAGATCGTCGACGTCGTAGTAGTCGAGCCGGGCGACGAGCCCGAACCGGTCACGCAACGGCCCCGTGATCAGCCCGGTGCGGGTGGTGGCCCCGACCAGCGTGAACTTGGCGAGGTCGAGCGGAATCGAACGCGCAGCCGGGCCCTTGCCCAGCACGATGTCGATCCGGAAGTCCTCCATCGCCGGATAGAGCACCTCTTCGACGGGCCGAGGCAGCCGGTGGATCTCGTCGATGAAGAGCACGTCGCCTTCTTCGAGCTTCGACAGGATCGACGCGAGGTCGCCCGCCCGCTCCAAGGCCGGCCCCGACGTGACCTGCAGATGGGTGCCCATCTCGGCCGCGATGATGTTGGCCAACGTGGTCTTGCCCAGCCCCGGAGGACCGGCGAAGAGCAGATGATCGGCCGGGTCGCGGCGCTTGGCCGCCGCCCCGAGCATGACCCCGAGGTGACCCTTCAGCTCGGCCTGCCCCACGAACTCGTCGAGAGTGCGGGGCCGCAGCCCCGGCTCGTCGATGACCTCGTCGATCGTCTCGGTCGGCGACATCAGTTCGTCGCCCAGGAGTTCTTCGCGTGCCATCAGACGCCCGATGCCAGACGACGGAGGGCTTCCTTCAACAGCTCGCCGGTGTCGCCCTCGGCAGGCAGGCCCGACAACACGCCGTGGATCTCGTCGGCCCCGTAGCCGAGGCCCTCGAGCGCCGCTCGCAGGTCGGCCCGGGCGCCATTGCTCGTCACGGCGCCACCGGCGTCGTCGATCGTGATGACCGGGCCGTCGGGCAGATCGAGCTTCGACTTCAGCTCCATGACCAGACGGGCAGCCGTCTTCTTGCCCACCCCCGGCACGAGGCACAGGGCGGCCACGTCGTCTTCGGCCACCGCCACCCGCAGGGCATCGGGACCGTGGACCGACAGGATGGCCAGGCCGAGCGCCGGCCCCACGCCGTGGGCGCTGATGAGCGACTCAAAGATCCGCCGCTCGTCGACGGTGGCGAACCCGTAGAGCGTCTCGCTGTCTTCGCGAACCGCATGGTGGGTGTGGACGAAGACCTCGCCGTCGATCTCGCCGATCATGACGGCAGTCGACGGGGTGACCTGCACCCGGTAGCCCACGCCGTTGACCTCGACGAGCAACTCGGCATCATGGCCGCGATCCAGCAGCGTCCCTCTCAGCGATCCGATCATCGTTGCCCTCCTGCAGCAGTTCTCGATGATCGCGCGGGAACCCGCGCGAGATGACACAACGCCACGGCCACCGCATCGGCGGCATCGGCCGGGGCCAGCATGCGGGGAAGGTCGAGCAGGGTCTGGACCATACGACCGACCTCGTCCTTGTCGGCACCGCCCCACCCGGCCACCGACTCCTTCACCTCGTTGGGCGAATACTCGATCACCGCACACCCGACGGAGGCCGCTTCGGCCATCACGATGCCGCTCACCATGCCGACCGACATGGCCGTCGAGACGTTGTGTTGGAAGAGCACCCGTTCGACGGCCAGCGCCTCTGGCTCGAATTCGCGGATCAGGGCCCGGATCTCGGCCTGCATCTCTGCCAACCGCAGCGGGCGCTCGACCGAAGGGTCGGTACGGATCACTCCGGCGGCCACCGCGCGCGGCTTTCGACCGGCCTGCTCGACACATCCATAGCCACACCGGGAGAGGCCCGGATCGATTCCCAGTACGAACACATGTACGACCCTAGTCAACTTCGGTCGGATGTCATTGCATCCACGACATGGCACGCTGAACAGTGTGTCGACCCGCCGCCGCAGCATCCTGCTCTCGACACTCGCCGCCCTCGTCGTCGTCATCGGCGTCCTGACCGTGCGATGGTTCGTCGACCCGTCCACGGACGACCCCGGGACCGCCGACGCGATCTTCGTGCTCGGCGGCGGGGGTGACCGGGTCGGGTTCGCCCTCGACCTCGTGCGCGACGGGGTGTCAGACACGGCGGTGTTCGCCAGCGACTTCGTGGAGTCACAGGGCGTGTGGGCCGCTCGCCCCTGCAACGACGTTCGGCCCGACGACGTGCCCGAGTCGGCCACCTTCGAATGCCACGAACCCGACCCCGCCACCACCCGGGGCGAGGCCCGCCTCCTCCGTGACCTGGCCACCGCACACGGCTGGGACACCGTGGTCGTCGTGGCGAGCACCGACCAGATCACCCGGGCCCGACGGCTCATCGAACGGTGCTGGGACGGCGAGCTTCGTCTGACCGGCCCGGACCACGACCAACCGTGGCCGATCCGGGCCTTCTACGAATGGGGCGCCGGTCTGAAGGCGACGGTCCTCCGCGGCTGCTGAACCCCATCTGGGCCTACAGCACAGCCGCAACCTGCCGATATGGGCAGGGTGAGTTCGCTCCCCGCCCCTCCCGCCGTGTCGCTGCGCGGCATCCACAAGTCGTTCAACGAGGTTCCTGCCCTCGTCGACCTCGACGTGGTCGCCCCGGACGGCCAGATCACCGTGTTGCTCGGCCCCAACGGCGCCGGCAAGACCACGGCCATCCGCATCGTCACGGGCGCGATGGCACCCGAGCAGGGCACGGTGCGCACGCTCGGCCTCGATCCCGACGCCGACGGTGAAGACGTCCGTCACGCGTGTGGCGTCGTCTCGGCCAAGCCGGCCCTCTACGACCGGCTCACCGGCCTCGACAACCTCCGCTACGCCGCCGAGCTCCACGGGGTCGCCAAGCGGATCATCGACGACCGGATCCGCGCCGCAGCCGGACGCTTCGGCATCGAGCACGCCCTCCACGCCCAGGTCGGGGGCTACTCGACCGGCATGAAGACCCGCCTCGCCCTGGCCCGCTCGGTGCTCCACGATCCTCGACTCCTGCTGTTCGACGAGCCGACCTCGGGGCTCGATCCGGAATCCGCCCAGGCCGTCCTCCAGCTGATCCGCGACATGACCACCGACGGCCACACCGTCGTGATGTGCACCCACCACCTCGTCGAAGCCGAGGGACTGGCCGACCATGTCGTCGTGCTCGACACCGGCACCGACCTCGTCTCCGGACGCCCCGGTGACCTCATCAAGGGCTTCTGGCCCGATGACTCCGTCGAGATCGCCGTCGAGGGCAACCCGACCCTCGACGACCTGACCGTGCTGCCCGGTGTGGTTCGTATCGAACAGAGCAGGCGCGGCGCCCGCGTCATCCTCGAGAACCCCGACGTCACCCCCGACGTCGTGGAGGCGCTGGTACGGGCGGGCTACCGCATCCGCATGGTCAACCCCCACGACCCCACGCTCGAGGAGCTCTACTTCGCCGTCCGGCGCTCGGCCCGCGACCTGAGCGAGACCGCAACCGAGGAGGTCATGTCATGAGCGGCTCCGGCATGAACTGGTCCCGCACGTTCACGGTCGCCCGCACCGACGTGAAGCAGCTCGTCCTCGCGAAGGACTTCTGGATGCCGATGGGCATCCTCGGCAGCATCTTCTTCGTCATCGTTCCGCTGGTGCTGTTGTTCAGCATCACGTCGCTGGGCGACGTCGAGGCCGTGCAGAACATCGCCAACACCCTCGAGGTGCTGCCCCAGAAGGCCCAGGACCAGATCAAGGGCGACACCCCGCAGGGCCGCACCAGCTACGCCCTCGCCGTGTTCCTCTTCGCTCCGATGGCCGTGGTCGTGCCTCTGACCATCTCCACCGCCGTCGGCGCCGCGACCCTGGTCGGCGAGCGCGAGCGCGGCACCGGAGAGTTCCTGGCCCACTCCCCCGCCGGCACCAAGGAGATCTACCTCGGCAAGCTGATGGCGAGCCTCCTCCCCGGCTACTTCACGACCATGGTCGGGTTCACCGCCTACTCGCTGATCGTGAACCTCATCGTCGGCCCCGAGGTCGGTGGCTGGTTCTTCCCGACCACCCAGTGGTGGCTCCTGATGCTGTGGGTGCTGCCCGGGTTCTTGCTGATCGGCCTCTCGCTCGTGCTCCGGCTCTCCGGCCGGGTCAAGTCGACGGCCGCCGCGCAGCAGGCGTCGGGCCTCATCACCCTGCCGCTGATCGCCATCTCCTACGCCCAGGCGTCGGGCGCCATCTACGGCACACCGACGACCACGATCGTGATCGGCGCGATCGCGTGGACGATCGGCATCACATCGACGTGGAAGGGCATGGGCGCGGTGAAGCGCCAGCGCCTCCTCGGCGTCGCCGACGGCGTCTAGCCCGCACGAAGACCTCTTCGGGCCACGCAGACCTACTCGCGGGCCAGTTGGGTCAGTCCGGCCTGTTCGTGGTCGACGTCCTGGTCCTGCACCATGTCGACGGTCACCCGGCGCAGGGTCCCGGTGAACACGTTCGGCGCGGCGTAGGCACCGACCGGGCTCGACCGATCGAGACCGATGTCGAGCCCGGAGAACGAGATCATCGTGAAGAACGTGTCGGTCGTCGTCATCGACCCGACATCGACGCCGTCGATCTCGAGCGTCCCCGTACCCACCCCGGCCACCCGCTCCATGCGGAAGGCGAGGTCGTGACGACCGGCCGGCACCGGCCGATCCGACCGCACGGTCTGGTGTGAGCCGCCGATGTTCAGATCGTGGACGAGATACCCCCGGTCCAGATGGAGCGAGTAGCCACTCGTGGCGTCGCCGTGGGCGACGAGCACCCCGTGGTCCGTGTCGGTGGAGACCTCTACCTCGGCCACGATGCGATAGCTGCGACTGCGCAGGTCGGGGGCGACGTCGGTCGGCAGGTGACCCATGCCCGCCCAGAACTCGTAGTGAACGCGTTCGCCGTGCACCCGAGCCGCGTTCTCGGCGAACCGTTCGCCGAACCGGTCGTCGAGCGGCAGCACCTGGTGGGCCTCGGCCTCCGCCCACCAGCGGTCGATCATCTGCGCCAGCCGGTCCGGTTCCCGCGCGGCGAGGTCGTGCACCTCGTTGAAGTCGTTGCGGAGGTCGTAGAGCTCCCAGACGTCGTCGTCGATGGGCGTGCCCGGGGCGTGGTAGGCGACGGCCTTCCAGCCGTCGATCCAGATGCCGCGATGGCTGAACATCTCGAAGTACTGGACGGCCTTGCCGGTCTCCGCATCCGCGTCGGCGAAGGTCGAGGCGAAGCTCGTGCCCTCGATCGGCTGCTGGGCGACCCCGTTGACCTCGTCCGGCGGCTCGATTCCCACGAGTTCGAGCAGCGTGGGGACCACGTCGCCCGCATGGGCGAACTGGTGCCGGAGGCCGCCTCCGTCGGCAATGACGGCCGGCCACGAGACCACCAGCGGGTCGCGCACCCCGCCGCCGTGGGTGTTCTGCTTGTAGCGCTTGAGGGGTGTGTTGGCGACCATCGCCCAGCCCCAGGGGAAGTTCGAGTGGGTGTCGGGACCGCCGATGTCGTCCAGCCGCTCGAGCTTCCGCTCGGTCGATTCGTGGATCAGGTTGTAGGGCCCCATCGCGTTGACGAAGCCCTTCGGCCCACCTTCCTGGGAGGCGCCGTTGTCGCTGAGCACCATCACCAGGGTGTTGTCGAGGCGGCCGGATCGCTCGAGGAACTCGATCAGGCGGGCCAGCTGCTGGTCGGTGTGGTCGAGCATCGCCGCATAGGCCGCCTGCAGCCGCTGGGCCACCCGCCGCTCGTCGGCCGGGAGTTCGGCCCACGGCCTCACCCCGGGGTTGCGATCCGGCAGCACGGTGCCGGCCGGCACGATGCCCATGTCGATCATCCGGGCCAGGCGACGGTCGCGGGCCACATCCCACCCTTCGGCGAACCGGTCGTCGTAGTGGTCGATGAGCGCCTTCGGGACCTGGTGGGGGGCATGACACGCGCCCGGTGCCACATAGGTGAACCACGGCACCTCGGGCGCCCCGGCCTCGTGCTCGGCGATCATCCGGATGGCTTCGTCGATCAGGTCGACGGTCAGATGGTAGCCGTCCTCGTAGGTGCCGGGCGGCGCCACATGGGTGTTGTCTCGCACCAGTTCGGGCGCGTACTGGTCGGTCTCGGCATCGAGGAACCCATAGAACCGGTCGAACCCCCGAGCCAGCGGCCATCCGTCGGTCGGTCCGGTCGGCCCGGTCTCGTAGAGCGGCGTGACGTGCCACTTACCGGCCATGTAGTTGCGATAGCCGTGGGCTCGCAGCATCTCGGCGATCGTGCCTGCGCTCTTCGCGATCTTCCCCCGGTACCCCGGGTAGCCGCTGTCGAAGTTGGCCAGACAGCCGACGCCGACGCTGTGGTGGTTGCGCCCCGTGAGCAGCGCGGCCCGGGTCGTCGAACACATCGCGGTGGTGTGGAAGCCCGTGTAGCGCAGGCCCCGCTCGGCCAGGCGGTCGATCGTGGGGGTCGCCGCATCGCCGCCGTAACACCCGAAGTCGGAGAAGCCGACGTCGTCGAAGAGGACCATCAGGATATTGGGCGCGCCCTCACGGGGGCGGGTCGGGTCCGGCCAGTGCGGCGTGGACTCGGCAACGGTTCGGCCGACGTGTGCACTCATCCCTGGAGCATGGCCGATCCGACGAGGAAACCCGAACCGGCTCGCTTCCCGGGCGCTACTGCTGGGCGGCTTCCATGACGTCGTCGGGGGCGTCCATGTTGCCGTGCACGTCCTGGACGTCGTCGAGATCGTCGAGCAGATCCATCAGGTTGATGAGCTTCTTGACGTCGCTCACGTCGGCCATCTCGACCGTCGATGTCGGGAGCATCACGAGATCGGCCGATTCGACCGCGATCCCGGCCTCGTCGAGGGCGTCGCGCACGGCATTGAGATCCGTCGGTTGCGACGTGACCCGCCACATCTCGCCCTCGTCGACGATGTCTTCGGCGCCGGCGTCGAGGGCCACCAGCATGAGGTCGTCCTCTTCGACCGAGCGGGGCACGAGCACCACTCCCTTGCGTTCGAACTGCCATGCGACGGCGCCGGGCTCGGCCAGCGAGCCGCCGTTCTTCGACAGGGTCGACCGGATGTCGCCGGAGGTGCGGTTGCGGTTGTCGGTGAGGCATTCGATGAGCAGGGCGACACCACCGGGGGCGTAGCCCTCGTAGGTGACGGTCTCGTAGTTGACGCCCTCGAGCTCACCCGTGCCCCGCTTGACGGCCCGTTCGATGGTGTCGAGGGGCACGCTGTTGTCGCGCGCCTTCTGGAACATGGTGCGCAGGGTGGGGTTCGACTCGAGATCGCCGCCGCCGGTGCGGGCGGCCACCTCCACCTGCTTGATCAGCTTCGCGAAGAGCTTGCCGCGCTTCGCGTCGGCGGCG
>JBDQKM010000113.1:0-11174 GCA_040263275.1 Acidimicrobiales bacterium | reverse complement strand
TCGCGATAGCGGTTGAGGATGAACAGGGCGTAGTCGATGCCCACGCCCAGGCCGACCATGACGGCGAGGGTGGTGGCGAACTGGGGACCGTGGGTCAGGTTCGACACCAGCACGGTGAGGGCCACACCGGCCCCGACTCCGATCACCGCGGCCCCGATCGAGATTCCCATCGCCAGCACCGAGCCGGTTGCGAGGATCAGGATGACGATGGCGAAGGCCACGCCGATCAGTTCGGTCTCGGGGGGTTCGAACGCCGCGAGGCCCTGTCCGCCGATCTCGACGGTGAGGCCTTCGAGGGTGGGGATCAGCTCGGCGATCTCCTCGCCGATGGCGCCCGACTCCTCCTGGCTCACTTCCCGGTCGAGATTGACGTCGGCGTAGCCGATGGTGCCGCCGGGCGCGAGGCCGCCGCCACGCCCGTCGAAGGGCGAGGCGACCGTGACGAACTCGAGTTCGGCCGCGGCTGCGAACATCGCCGACATCGCCTCGACCACCGTCGGGTCATCGACGCCCTGCTCGGCCGTGAAGACGATCTGACCGCTGAGACCGTTGCCCACTCCATCGAAGTACTCGTCGAGCACCTCGAACCCGTCCTCGGTCTCCGAGCCGGGAATCGACTGCTCGGCGTCGAAGCCGTTGCCCACGGTGAGCGCGCCGGCAACGAGGACGAGGACGGATGCCAGCCAGATGCCGACGGCCCGCCATCGGTTTTCATGACACCAACGACCGATGCGAGCAACCATCGGACCAGTGTGGCGCCATCGCCGTTGACCTCCGCGTGCCGGTGTGCGTGACTCCGGGCACGTGGGCCGGACCGGCTACGGCGTGGCGCTGTCGTGGGGGAGCGAACCCCGGGCGGCCCGGAGATAGCCGTAGGGGGTCTCGGCTCGGAAGTTGCTGACCCGGCTCGTGTAGACGTCGGCGTACTTCTCGACCTGGCGGGCGAACAGGCTCTTGTCGACGCCGGCCCGCATCAGCGGCCCCCAGGCGACGTTTCCCAGCTCGGTCGCGGCGCGGGCGAGCGGTGCGATGCGCTCGTCGATCTCGCCGACGGCATCGGCCGCCGTCTCGGCCGCCGCGTCGAGGTCGGCATGGGGTTCCCCGGCGACCACCTTGCGTCGGCGCTCCATCCGCAGTCGGGAGTGCTCGCGTTCTCGGCGGATCTTCTCCTTCATCATCTCGCCGAGGGCCCGGCTGTCGTCGCGGAAATGATCCGCCGCGTCGACTTCGGCTTCGAGTTCTCGCGCGATGAGCGCGGTTCGCCACCGCAAGGTGTCCTTGGTGACGTGGACGTCACCGAAGAGGTGATCGCCCACGTAGAGGAACTGCGAAGGGTCGTGTCCGAGGCTCTGTTCGACCATCCGGGCGTTGCCCCCGTGGTAGACGGTGCCGGGTTCGAGGGGTCCGAAGTGGGGCTCGAGCAGCCCCCGCTCCTCGTCGACGACCCGGTAGATCGGACCGACCTTCGAGAAGAACCGTGGCTTGGCGGCGGCCACGATGACCACGTCGAAGAGATCCCGCCACGTCTCGCCGGCGGGCATGAAGCGGTCGAACGACCAGCTCATCATGAACTGCGTGTAGCTCCACTCGGAGTTGGTGATCAGAAGGAGCTGCTTGCCCGCGAGGCGTTGATCCTGCAGCGTCGGGATCAGCCCCGGGTCGGGATCGACGAATCGGTCCGGTTCGGCCACGATCGCGGCCTTGAGAGAGCCGTCGGTGTGCACGGTGCCGAGGGCCTCGTCGATTGCTCGGTAGAGGTGGGCGTAGGAACTGATCCCGGGAAGGGCCTGGCGGTCGTGGAGTTCGACGAGCTGGCACCACAGCGACGCCCGGCTGAGTTCGAACAGGGTGTTCATGAACTCGAACCGCTCGGCTCCGAGCTCGACGACGGTCCCGTAGTACGTGTCGCGGAGTTCGCGGAACGACAGTGGATGGCTTCCGTGCTGGGCCCGCACCGTGTAGCCGAAGCGGGTCGCCTTCACGAGGTTGCCGAGCTCGAGGTCGAAGGTCAGCCCGAGCGTGAAGGCGTCGGGGTCGAACGTGAGGTCGGTGACCGGCCAACCGTCGGCGGCGAGGACCTCGCGGGCGTGTTCGAAGGCGGCCCGCTCCCACTCGTCCACGAAGTAGTGGATGAGCGTGTAGTCCATGTCGTAGCCGATGGCCCGCACACCCCGAAGGTTGAGGGTGCGATTGCAGAAGAGGCCCCGGGAGGCGGGAAGGGTCGGGGTCGCGTCGGTCACGTCGTCAGTGTCGCACGGCGCAGCGGCTCGATCGCGTCCACGTAGTCGGCGAGTCGCGCCGCGATCTCGATCGGGGCCTCGGGGTCGTCGGGATCCGGTGGCTCCCACACCTCGGAGATCCGTCGCCAGTCGGCCATGCCGAGGAAGGGGCCCGCTTCGGCGGCATCGCCCAGCGCCCGTTGCCACGACGGGCGGCCGCTCAAGCGGTCGAGCGCAGCGTCGTTCTCGGCGACCGAGCGGTACTCGGCGTGATAGCCGATCTCGAGCGCGGCGTCGCCGTCGACACGGATCAACTGGGCCTCGTAGTGCTCGCGGGCCGTCTCGTCGGCGCCGAACCAGACCTTGATGCCCCGGCGGTGCCATCGGGCCTTCGGCTCGCCCAGCTCGTCGTCGACGAACCCTTCGAAGGCATCGAGCACGTGCTCGAAGAAGGTGCGTTCCATGTCAGTGCAGCTGGCCGGTGACCGATCGGGGGGTGAGGGTGACCACGCAGCGTCCTTCGTCGACCATCGCGGCGCGGTATTCGTCCCAGTCGTCGTGCTCACCGGCGATGGTGCGATACAGGGCGACGAGTGCATCGGCGGTCGCGTCGTCGGGCGCGGTGGTGGCCGGCGAGACCGCCGCCACCGCGTCGATCGAGAGGTAGGACCACGACGCCGGATCGCTGAAGTGGAACACGGCGCGCTCGTCGCGGAGGAGGTTGCGGGTCTTCGCCCGGTCGTGGGTGACGGAGATCTTGATGGTGTCGCCGTCGATCCCGTAGACGATGTCGGACGACTGGGCCCGGCCGTCCTTGCGCAGGGTGATCAGCACCGCGTTCTTGTGGGCGGCGAGTCGTTCCAGGGCAGCGGCGAGTTCCATGGGCCGGGTCTACCACCCTCCTCGTTCCGGCGAAACCGGCTCGGAGCTGGTCCCGATGGCCCAGTTTCGGTGTGTGAACCACGCTCACCGACGTTCTTTCCTCAATCGGGCATCGCGTGCCCCCGATGGGATGGGATGCGCTTCTCCGCTCTCTCGACGGCGCCGTGCCGATCGACGGTTGCCGGGCTCGTCTCGGTCGCGCTTGCCCTGACCCTGCTCGCCCCGTTGCCGGTGGCGTCGGCCGACAGCCACCTGGCCCCGACCGACGTGCCGACGAAAGCGAGTTCGCTCGAGGCCGGACCACTCGTCGCCGGCTTGCTTCAGGAGTTGGGCCTCGATGCCGACCAGGTCGCCGCGCTGGTGGGACGGCTGCAGTCGGGAGTGTCCGAGCGAGTAGGCGCCATGCTCGAAGAGGGGGCCGTGACAATCGAGGGTGTGGCGAATCTGGAAGCGTCGCTGTCCGACGGCTCCTTCCTCGACCGGGTTCCCACGCTGGTCGAAGAGTCCCGAGCACGTCGCGACGCCTTCCGGACCGTCGCGTTGGCCGCTAGCTCGAGGTGTCGGCCGAGTCGAGCGCGGTGGGGCGGGCGAGGGTCGGCACGCCACCGGTGTGATCCATCAGCGAGGCACGGGCCACGGCGCCCGTGCCCCACCGACCGCGGATGTCGTCGACCATCCGATCGAGCACATCGGTGGCTCGCCCCTCCTCGGGGAAGCGCAGGGCCAGCTGGATGGCGTCGGGCCGCCCGAGCCCCGAGAACGTGATCCCGACGAGCGTGCAGCCCTTGCGCCCCAGCGCTCCACCGGGACCGTGGGGGCCGTCGACCAGATCGAGGAGCAGCTCGTCGGCCGTGGCGGCGAGCAGTCCGGTCTGCTGGGTCGGCTCGACCAGTGTGCGGGAACGGCTCTCGTGCTTCATCTCCTGGTTCCGATAGCGAACGGTGACGGTGCGGGCCACACGGTCGGCCTTGCGCAGGCGCGCCGAGACCTTCTCGGCCAACGACAGCACCTCGCGGCGGAGTTCGTCGCGCGTGCGCACCCGGTTGCCGAGCGCGCGCTGGGCGCCCATCGACCGGTCGCGACGAGCGTTGTCGACGGGTCGGGGATCGAGATTGTGGGCGAGATCGCGGAGGTGGCGCCCGGCATGGGGACCGAGATAGCCCTGCAGGTCGGCTCGACCGCTCCGGGCGAGGTCGCCGACGGTGTCGATGCCGTGGTCGTGGAGCTTTGTGGCGGTGACGGGGCCGACGCCCCACAGCACCTCGACAGGGAGCGGATGGAGGAAGTCGAGTTCGCCGCCGGGCTCGACACGGATGATGCCGTCGGGCTTCGCCTGGGCACTCGCGACCTTGGCCAGGAACTTGGTGCGGGCGACGCCGATCGACAGCGGCAGGCCGACGTCGACGAGCACACGGGTGCGGAGCTGGGCCGCGATCTCCGCAGCCGGCCCGAAGAGGTGCTCGGCCCCCGTGACATCGAGGAACGCCTCGTCGACCGAGATGGGCTCGACGAAGGGTGTGAAGTCGTGGAACCGCTCGAACACGGCCTTCGACGCCTCGGCATACGCGTCCATCCTCGGCTCGACCACGACGGCATGGGGACACAGGAGCCGGGCCTGCGCGCCGTTCATCGCCGAACGCACGCCACAGCGCTTGGCCTCGTAGCTGCAGGCGAGCACCACCCCTCCGCCGACGATCACCGGCCGGTCGCGCAGCCGGGGGTCGTCGCGTTGCTCGACCGACGCGTAGAACGCATCGAGGTCGGCGTGGAGGATCGTGGCACCCGGTCGTCCGGACATGGAGCGCAGCATAGGGCGAACAGGTGTTCGTATCCAGGTGGATGATCTGCGTCACGCGGTGTCACACCCCAGCGGGCAGACTGCGGGTCATGGCAACGCGGCGCTACGGCACCATCGTGAAACACCTCACCGACGATCCCGACACCGCGGTCGAACTCGCGGCGAAGCTGTCCGACGACGTGCTCCACCACCTGGCCGAAGCGCTGCACGACGAGGCCCGCCAGCGCGCCATCCGCGGGGGTGACCACGCCGCCCTCATCGCCGACACCTTCGACACCGGCTTCGGCCGCGACGGGCTCGGGGTCGACCCGTGGATCCAGGGCGACGTCATCGTCTGCCCGGGGGCCATGGTCGCCAAGAGCAGATCGAACCACCGCTGTCGTTTCGTCAGCGTCGACGACGTGTGGATCTGGGAGTCCGGCGAGCTCCTCGAGGAGGAGAAGCGGTCGAACCCCGGCGCCGAAGACGGATTCCGGGCGGTCGCCCTCCTCCCGATCCTCAACGGCATGACGCTCGATGTCGTCAGCGGAAAGGCCAGGGGTGGGCAGCACAGCGTCGATCGGGTCACCAGCTATGTGGTGCGACGGGGCAAGTTGGTCGAGGTCAGCCAGCGAAATGTGAGCGGCCGGGGCATGAAGTGAGAGACTCGACCATGACCGACGACGGGCTCCGCTTCGCGTTCGACGGCGCGATCGAACGCATCACCCTGGCCGAACCGGCCAAACGCAATGCGCTCGGTCTCGCGAAGATGGAAGCCCTGACGGCTCACCTCCAGGCCATCGGCACCTCGGGCTCGGCGTCGGTGGTGGTCATCGAGGCCGAGGGTCCGGCGTTCTCCGCCGGTCACGACCTCGGCGAGATGTGCGGGATCGAACTCGACGAGTCGAGGGCGATCTTCGACGCATGTGTCGCACTCATGTCCACGATCCACGACATTCCCCAACCCGTGATCGCTGCGGTCGACGGTGTCGCGACGGCCGCCGGGTGCCAGCTCGTGGCCGCGTGCGACCTGGCCATCGCCACGGAGGGATCGACCTTCGCGACACCGGGCGTGCGCATCGGGCTGTTCTGCTCGACCCCGATGGTGCCGATCTCGCGTGCGATCGGCCGGAAGCGGGCCATGCAGATGCTGTTGACGGGCAACCCGATCACGGCGGCGACGGCGGCCGACTGGGGTCTCGTCAACACCGTGGTCGACGCAGGCGAGCTCGACGACGCCGTCGCCGCCATGGCCGCCGACATCGTGCGCTGGTCGTCGCACACGATCGCGGTCGGGAAGTCCGCGTTCTACGAGCAGATCGACCGCCCCGAGGCCGATGCCTACGACCTGACCAAGCGGATCATGAGCGACAACGCGGTCGACCCCGTCGCCCAGGAGGGCATCTCGGCCTTCCTCGACAAGCGCCAGCCCGAGTGGCCGGCATGACCGACCTGCGGCCGAACCCGTTCGTCGTCGAGGTCGCCGACTCGGTGTGGGCCGAGCTCGGCCGTCCTGGCGCCCAGTGGAGCGGGGCGGAGCGGGTCGCCATGGCGGAGGTCGTGCGGCAGTCCGCGCCCCGCCCCCTGTGGGACCGTGCCCCGGCGCTCGCCGACCTGTCACGCGAGGGCGACGGTCATGTGCTCTCCCCGTACCTCCGGGGCCTGGTGGAGCGGGTGACGGTCGAACCGTCGTCGCTGTCAGCCGACGAGGTCGTGGCGATCGTGGCCGAGATCGGGGATGCCGCGTATGCCGAGCTCGCCTCGGTCGTCGCCCAGGTCGTGGCCGTCGACCATCAGGCGGCGGCGCTCGGCCTCACCCCACGAGATCTGCCGCGGGCCGAGCCGGGCGAACCCCACCGCCGGCGCCCGGAGGGCATGGCCGATGTGGGAGGTCACATCCCGATGACCGAGGTCAGCGACGGCCCCAACGTGCGCCGTTCGTTGAGCCTCGCCGGGGCCGACCACGACCGATGGATGATGCTCGTCTTCGCCATGTATTCCGGTCACCAGTTCAACGAGATGGTCTGGGCCGACCGGGCCCTGACCCGGCCGCAGGTGGAGCTCCTGGCCGCCCGCACCAGCGCTCTCAACGAGTGTTTCTATTGAACGTCGGCCCACACGATGCTGCTCGGTCTGAGCAGCGATGCGGCCGACACCGAGGCCGACCTCCACGCGGTGGTCGGTGAAGCCGATGCCGGCGTCGCGCATGCGAGTCTCCTCTCGGCCTTCGCCGAGGCGGCATGGCGTCGTGACCACACGCTGCCCAGCGCTCGGGTGGCATTGCGCGAGGCCGTGGGTGACGCGGCCGTCGTCGAGGCCGCGCAGACGGTGGCGATCTTCCGGTCGCTCAACATCGCCGCCGACACCAGCGGCATCCCTCTCGACGAGGGGTGGAGAGGGTTCGCGGGCGACTTCGTGGCCGATCTCGGGCTCGACCGTTTCCGGTCTGCCGCCAACACCCCTGGCTATTGAGTCGGTGCGGTCACGCAGACCGCGACAGGCGACGCAGCGGTGGTTCCGTCTTCGGTGGTGCCTTCCGTGGTGGGAGCGCGTCGATCAGATCGGTCGTGGCCTCCGCGATGATGGCCACGGCGCGTTCGAACGCCTCCTCGGTGGCAACCGGCTCGAGGTCCCTCAGCGTGGTGATGTTGCGACACATGGGCCGACAGTAACCCGCCGACTCACGGCTCGTCGTCGAGCGCGGCTTCGATGATGGTGAGGATCTCGGCGCCGTACTTCTCGACCTTGACCGGCCCGATGCCGGGTACGGCGAGGAGTTCGTCGTCGTCGATCGGACGGAGGCGGGCGAGGTCGTAGAGCGTGGCGTCGTTGAACACCACGTAGGCCGGCATCCCCGCAGCCTTGGAGGTGTCGGCCCGCCAGGACTTGAGCCGCTCGCGGAGGCTCGCCTCGGCGAGGCTGCCGACCTCCGGGACCGATCTCGCCGCGGTCTTGCGCGCCGACGGGCTTCGCGCCGGACGGAGCTCGGGCTCGGGGTCGTCGTCGGGGTCACGAGCGGTGCGGAGTTGGGCGATGAACGGCGAGGGAGGATCGGCGGCGGTGACGAGCACCCGGTCGCGGCCGCGGGTGATGGCGACGTGGAAGACCCTGCGCTCCTCCTCACGGTCGGCGGCCAGCCGATGGGGCATCAGGCCCGCGGTGGCGTCGTGGACGATCACGTGGGGCCACTCGCGGCCCTTGACGCGGTGGATGGTCGACAGTCGCACGCCGGAGTGTTGGGGCGTGGCCGCACCGAGTCGCTCGGCGAGCCAGGTCGGGAACTCGGCGGGGTCGGGCTGGACCGACGCCACGGCCAGCAGCGCCGCCAGATCGTCGCCGTGGGCGCTGCGATCGACGGAGCGACGGCTGGCGTCGAGGCGTTGGTCGAGCGCCTGGCCGAGTCCGACCCGGTCGCGGATCGCCTCGAGGAGGTCGCGGGTGGTGGCGCCGTCGTCGGCGAGGCGCCGGATCAGGCGGACGTCGTCGGTGAAGGCGACGATCTTGTCGGTGTCGCGCGCCTGGTTGAGCCGCAGCGCCAACTGTTCGAGCTCCCGGGGGCTCCGCTGCTCGCCGACCCACTCGGCCAGGCGGCGGCTGATGCCGCGCGGTGGACGGCGCACCGCTGTTTCGAGAGCGGTGGCCGGTAGGGAGCGTTCGGGTGCGACCGCGACTCGCAGCCACGCCAGCGCGCCGGCCACCCCCGTGCGTTCGAGAAAGTTCGCGTCGACCGGTGCGCTGGTCGGGATGCCGGCCTCGCCGAGCAACAGCATCGGGCCGAGCAGCGTGGCGTTGACCCGGGTGAGGACGGCGATGGCCGACGGTTCCACCCCTGACTCGACCAGTTCGGTGACCCGTCCGACGGTGGCAGCCAACGGGTCGGTGTCTGCGGAGATCTGAAGCTCGCCCTCGACGGGCCCGCGGCCGGGGGCGGCCGTGATCGTCTTGTCGATGCGTCGCCGATTGTGGGTGAGCAGGGTCGACGCGGCATCGATCACCGCGGGAGGGCATCGGTAGTTGACGTGGAGGTCGTGGGTCGTGCTGCCGGGGAAGAGATCGGCGAAGTCGATCAGCCAGGAAGGTGATGCGCCGGCGTAGCCGTAGATCGTCTGGTCGTCGTCGCCGACGCCGAAGACCTCGGCCGCGGGACCGGCCAGGAGGCGGATCAGCAGGACGTGGGCGGGCGTGAGGTCCTGGAACTCGTCGACGAGGAGTACGCCGCAGGCCCGGCGAGCTGCCGCCCGGGCGACCGGGTCGGTGCACAGGACCTCGATGGCGCCGAGGATCTGCTCGTCGAAGTCGACCGCGCCCGCCCGTTGCAGTCGGTCGCGGAACTCGGGGACCACGTTGGCGAAGTCGCGTACGTCACCACCGAACTCCTGCTCGACGGCCGATGGCGAACGCAGGCCGAGGCGCGTAGCCGTGAGCGCCTCGAGCCAGACGGCCATGGGATCGGCCATCGCCTGGCGCCGTCCACCGACGAGGTCGTCGAGCACCCGCCGGACCTCGCGTTCGTCGATCACCCGAGGCGACCGCCGGTCGGTGGGGGCGACGAAGGGCCCGCGCCCGGCGAGGATCGCGAGCGCCAACGAGTTGAGCGTGCGGATCTCGAGGCCGTGGAGATCGCGGGTGCGTTCCTGCATCTCTTCGCGGGCTCGGACGTTGAAGGCGACCATGCAGATCGCCGAGGGTTCGAGCCCTCGGTCTCGCACCAGATGGCGGACGCGTTCGGTGAGCACCCGAGTCTTGCCCGACCCGGCCGGCGCGATGATCCGGGCGCCTCCACCGCCATGACGCACGGCCTCGAGTTGGTCGGGGGCGAGGTCGGCCTCGGGGGCACCGACGCGCAGCGGGGAGAGCGACCCGATCCGCAGATGGGCGGCGGGCACGACCGGGGCACCGAGCCGGTCGGGCTCGAACCAGTCGAGTGGTCCGCCGTCGACCCACGCCGGCCCGCTCGGCGTATCGATGTCGCCCGGACCCGCCGTGCGCACCTCGCCCCCGGCCGCCACCGCGGCGCTCACCGCGGCGATGACGGGCGCTGCCGGGTCGCGGGCGTCGACGGCGTGGGTGAGCACGAGGTGGCGGAGCACCTCGCCCTCGAGGTCGGTCTCGGGCGCGTGATGCCCGTAGTCGACGGAGTGGATCGGGTCGGCCTCGGGGAGGGGCACCGCCAGTTCGATCACCACCCGCTCACGGTCTCGACGGGCGGCGCGGACCTTGGCCGGGCCGTCGGGCGCGCCGTCGACCACGATGCGGGGGCAGTCGAGCCAGGGACCGACCGCGGGCTGGCCCGGCAGGACGAGGAGGTTTCGCGCCAGGCTCGCCGGTCCGGCGAGGTGCGCCCAGTCGGGGAGCAGGGCGACCGGTTCGGGCGCCGAGACTGCGCCGGGCCCGGTGCGGTCCTCGGTCGGAGCGGTTGGCTCGTCGGCTCGCATCGCCTTGCCGGGCTCGGCCGAACAGCTGCGCACCTCGGCCACCGTGGCGTGGCGGTCTCCACAGTGTCCGCAGGAGATCATCGTCGGTGTCCCGGCATCGGCTGCACCGTACGCCAGGCGACTGACACTCGGGCGCGCCGGGCGCTCAGGCGGTCGTCGGAACGGCGCTGCCCCGGGCCCGGAGCCGGAAGGCGAGCGGCGCGCCGGCCAGGCTCAGGACGACAAGCATCACCATGACCGATCGGATTCCGTCGATGATCGAGGCTTCCCGGGCGAGGAGGGCGATGACGATCGCCGCCGACATCGTCTGGCCGATCTCCTGGGCGATGCGGTTCATGGCGCCACCGATACCGAGGCGGGCCTGCCCCACGTTGGAGAGAGCGGCCGCCTGGCACGCCGCGTGCGCGAAGCCGACACCGAGCCCGTAGACGAGGACGAAGGGCACCCAGACCGCCACGAGCTGTCGCTCCTCGCTGACGGCCACGAACATGTAGATCCCCGCGATCGCCATCAGCAGCGATCCCGGGAGGATGACGTACTTGTGCCCGAAGCGGTCGGCGACCCGGCCGGAGACGATCGACATGGGCCCGGCGATCGCCGGGATCATGCCCACCGCCAGCCCCGACTGGAGCAGCGAGAGCTCCCAGCCCTCGTTCATCAGCTGGACGAAGGCCAGGAAGGTGCCGGCGAAGGTGCCGGCCACGATCAGCGACAGGGCGCTGCCGAGCGCGAAGTCGTGGTCGCGGAACAACGGCAGGTGCAGGATCGGTGACGGGTGTCGGGCGGAGCGGCGGATCAGCCCGATGAGCAGGATCACCGCGACCGTCAGCGTGATCAGGGTCGAAGGCGCCGTGTAGCCCC
>JBDQKM010000112.1:0-11181 GCA_040263275.1 Acidimicrobiales bacterium | reverse complement strand
GTCGGGTGCCGGCCGACGTGCTCGCTGCGCTCGAGGCCGCCGCCACCTCGATCGCCGACTATCACCGGGCGCAGATGCCGAGCGACGTCGACTTCTCCCGTCCGGGGGTGCAGATCAGCGGGCTGCACCGCGCCGTCGCACGGGCCGGCTGCTACGTCCCTGGCGGCCGAGCGGTGTATCCGTCGACCGTGCTCATGACCGCGGTGCCCGCCCGGGTCGCCGGCGTCGCCGAGATCGTGCTGTGTGTGCCGCCCGGGCCCGACGGCCGGGTCCCCGATGTCACCCTGGCCGCGGCTGCGGTCGCCGGCGTCGACGAGGTCATCCCGGTGGGTGGCGCCCACGCGATCGGGGCCATCGCCTACGGCACCGAGACCATCCGCCCGGTCGACGTCATCGTCGGCCCGGGCAACGTCTATGTCGCCATTGCCAAGCAGGAGGTGGCCGGAGTCGTCGGTGTGCCGTCCTCCTTCGCCGGGCCGTCCGAGGTCGTGGTGGTCGCCGACGGATCCGCACCGGCCGATTTCGCCGCGATCGACGTCATCCTCCAGGCCGAGCACGGACCCGACGGGTTGGCCTGGCTCGTCACCTGGGACGAGGGGGTCGCTGATGCGGTCACCGCGTCGGTCACCCGTCTGGTCGCCGAGGCCCCTCGCCGCGACGACATCGAAGCGACGCTCGGCAAGTCGGGCTACGCCGTGGTGTGCGACGGGCCCGAACAGGCGCTCGCCGTGTCCAACTTCATCGCCCCCGAGCACCTCGAACTCCAGACGGCCGATCCGGCCGCCCTGCTTCCGCTCGTGCGCCATGCCGGAGCCGTTTTCTGCGGGCCGTGGGCGCCGGCGTCGCTCGGCGACTATGTCGCCGGCCCGAGCCACGTGTTGCCCACCAACGGCACCGCCCGCTTCGCGAGTGCGCTCACCGTGCGCGACTTCATGAAGGACGTCCACGTGGTCACGGTCGATCGCGCCGGCTTCGAGTCGATGGGCGACCATGTCGAGGCGCTGGCCGGGGCCGAGGGCCTCGACGCCCACGCCGCATCCATCCGTATTCGCCGGGGAGCCGAGTCATGAGCACGCGCCCCGTGCCCCGCGAGTCGATCGCGCTGATGGACGGCTACCACTCGCCACAGATCGATGTCGAAGTCAGGCTCAACACCAACGAGAGCCCGGAGCCGCCGCCCGCGGCCTTCGCGGCCGCTGTTGCCGACGCGATCGCCGACGTGGGGTGGCACCGGTACCCCGATCGTGCCGCCACCGAACTGCGCACCCGTATCGGGGCGCTCCACGGCGTCGGTCCCGAGCAGGTCTTCGCGGCCAACGGGTCCAACGAGGTCCTCCAGACCCTGCTGCTTACCTACGGGGGCCCGGGACGGGCTGCGGCCATGTTCGAACCCACCTACGCGCTGCACTCGCATCTGAGTCGGATCACCGGCACGTCGGTCGCCGAAGGGGAACGCGGCCCCGGCTTCGCCCTCGATCTCGACGAGGTCGAGCGTGTCCTGCGCGCCGAGCAGCCGGCGATCACGTTCCTGTGTTCACCCAACAACCCCACGGGCGTCGTCGATTCACCCGACGACCTGCGCGCCGTACTGGATCTCGTCGAGGAGATCGGTGGGTTGCTGTGTGTCGACGAGGCCTACGGCCAGTTCGCCTCCCACTCGGCCCTGGATCTGCTCGACGACGACACGCCGCTCGTCGTCAGTCGCACCTACTCCAAGACCTGGGCCATGGCTGCGGCTCGGCTCGGTTATCTGATCGGTCCCGCTTGGGTGGTGTCCGAACTCGAGAAGGTGGTGCTGCCGTATCACCTCGATGCGATGACCCAGATCGCGGGCACGGTCGCGCTCGACCATCTCGACGCGATGAACAGTCGGGTCGCCGCGCTGGTCGAGGAGCGCGGCCGCCTGGTGAACCGTATGGCCGACCTGCCGCTCGAGATCTGGCCGTCGGGCGCGAACTTCGTGCTCTTCCGCCCGACCACCATCGACGGTCGTGAGGTGTGGCAGCAGCTCACCGAACGATCCGTCCTCGTCCGCGATTGCTCCTCCTGGCCACGCCTCGAAGGCTGCCTTCGTGTCACCGTCGGGACACCCGACGAAGACGAC
Organism: Acidimicrobiales bacterium; assembly: GCA_040263275.1. GTDB lineage: Bacteria > Actinomycetota > Acidimicrobiia > Acidimicrobiales > Aldehydirespiratoraceae > JAJRXC01. Next base: position 9,077 of record JBDQKM010000112.1, on the reverse strand, counting down.
CGATTCCTCAACGCACTCAGGGAGATCCTCGTATGAGTCGCACCGCATCCACGTCTCGCGCCACGAAGGAGACCTCGATCGACATCCGCGTCGACCTCGACGGCTCCGGGGTCACCGAGATCGGCACCGGTCTGCCTTTCTTCGACCACATGCTCGACCAGCTGGGTCGTCACGGTTCGTTCGATCTCACGGTGAAGGCCGAAGGCGATCTGGAGATCGACGCCCACCACACGGTGGAGGACGTCGGCATCGCGCTCGGCGAGACCTTCCGCTCGGCCTGGGGCGACAAGCGCGGTGTGCGTCGGTTCGCCTCGATCGTCGTGCCGCTCGACGAGGCCGCCGTCGAGGTCGTGCTCGACCTCTCAGGACGCCCGTACCTGCACTACGAGGTCGACTTCCCCGGCGAGAAGATCCTCGGCGACCCGCCGTTCGATCCCCAACTGGTCGAGGAGTTCTGGCGGGCGTTCGTGATGGCCTCTGGCATCACGCTCCACATCGTGGGTCGGCGCGGCCGCAACACACATCACATCATCGAGGCCGCGTTCAAGGGCACGGCCCGGTCGTTGCGCGACGCCGTGCGGGTCGAGGGCGATGCCGTCCCGTCGACCAAGGGCACCCTCTGATCGTGGCCGACGATTCCGGCGAGCGCCGACCGCTCATCGCCGTGCTCGACTACGGCATCGGCAACCTGCACTCGGCCCACAAGGGCTTCGAGCACGCGGGGGCCGACACGCGCCTCACCGCCGATCGCGGACTGATCGAGGCGGCCGACGGCGTCGTGCTGCCCGGCGTGGGGGCATACGGGCCCTGCATGCAGGCGCTCCGCTCGACCGGACTCGACGAGATCGCGCTCGAGCGCGTCGAGGCGGGCGTGCCGTTCTTCGGCATCTGTATCGGCATGCAGCTCATGTTCGCCGGGTCGGAGGAGGCCCCCGGGGTCGCCGGACTGGGCATCTTCGATCGACCGGTGGTGGCGCTCCCGACCACGGTGAAGCGGCCGCAGATGCAGTGGAACGTGCTCGACCGGCGGGTCGAGCACCACATGTTCGACGGCCTTCCCGACGAGGCGTGGGTGTACTTCGTGCATTCTTTCGCCGGCGCCGACGGCGACGATGTCGTGGCGACCTGCCACTACGGCACCGACGTGGTGGCCGCCGTCGCCCGAGACAACGTGTGGGCGGCCCAGTTCCACCCGGAGAAGTCGGGCGCCAACGGCATCCGCATCCTCCACAACTTCGTGACCGCCGCGGCCGAGGCAGGAGCCGACTAGATGGATCTCTATCCCGCGATCGACCTGCGAGACGGCCGCTGCGTGCGCCTGCACCAGGGCGACTACGCCCAGGAGACGGTCTACGGCGACGATCCGGTCGCCCAGGCCCGGGCCTTCGCCGATGCCGGGGCCGGCTGGATCCATGTCGTCGACCTCGACGCGGCCCGCACGGGGGTGCCGGAGAATCGCGACGTCGTCGCGGCCATCGCCCGTGCCGTCGACGTGCCGGTGCAGAGCGGCGGGGGCGTGCGCTCGATCGAAGCCGCCCATGCGCTGTTCTCCGCCGGGGTCGAGCGCGTGGTCATCGGCACGGCGGCGCTCAAGGATCCCGACATGGTCCGTGCCCTCGCCCTCGACCATCGCGTGGCCGTCGGGCTCGACGCGAAGTCGGGTGAGGTCGCGACCGACGGCTGGCTCGTCGGCAGCGGCCGCACGGTGCTCGACGTCGCTCGCTCGTTCGCCGACGCCGGCGTCGACGCCTTCGTCGTCACCGACATCGCCCGCGACGGCACCCTGGAGGGCCCCGACCTCGTCGGCCTCACCGAGGTGCTCGGCGCCACGCCGGTCGACGTGATCGCGTCCGGCGGGGTGGGCACCATGGACGATCTCGCCGCGCTCGACGCGGTCGAGGTGTCCGGACGTCGGCTCTCCGGCGTGATCGCGGGCAAGGCCATCTACGAGGGCCATGTCGATGTCGCGGCTGCGGTCGAGTTGCTGGGGTCGGGCCGATGACCCGATCGATCAGGGTGATCCCGTGCCTCGACGTCGACGCGGGTCGAGTGGTGAAGGGCGTGAACTTCGTCGACATCCGCGACGCCGGCGACCCGGTCGAACTCGCCGCCCTCTACGACGCTCAGGGTGCCGATGAGCTGGTGTTTCTCGACATCACGGCCTCGTCGGACCAGCGCGACACCACGGCCGAGATGGCCCGCGCCGTGGCCGAGCAGGTGTTCATCCCGTTCACCATCGGCGGGGGCATCCGCACCGTCGACGACGCCCGTCGGTTGCTGCGGGCCGGCGCCGACAAGGTCAGCATCAACACCGCGGCCGTGAAGCGTCCGGAGCTCGTCTCGGAGATCAGCCGGGAGTTCGGGGCCCAGTGCTGTGTGGTCGCCATCGACGCCCGCAGCAGCGACGACACCGAGAGCGGGTTCGAGGTCTACACCCACGGGGGCCGAACCCGGACCGGGATCGATGCGGTCGTGTGGGCCGTCGAGTGTCAGCGCCTGGGCGCCGGCGAGATCCTGCTGACCTCCATGAACCGCGACGGCACCAAGGACGGCTTCGACATCCCGCTCACCTCGGCCATCACCGCCGCCGTCGACATCCCGGTGATCGCGTCGGGTGGGGTCGGCACACTCGACCATCTCGTCGAGGGCGTGACCGAGGGCGGTGCCGACGCGGTGCTCGCCGCCAGCATCTTCCACTTCGGCGAGCACACCGTGGCCGAGGCCAAGCACGTGATGCTCGAGGCCGGCGTCGTGGTGCGCCCACCGGACTGACGCCGCGGTCGCGGCGTCCGCCCCGTCGGCCCCGCTCACGGTGGGATGAGTTGCCATGATCCGTCGGGTCGGTGTTGGAGGGTGAATCCTTGGTCGTGGATGAGGTGGTGTTCGTGGCGGCAGACGAGGGCGAGGTTGTCGATGTCGGTCGGTCCGTTCGTCGGGGGTCCGTAGAAGGCGATGTGATGTGCCTCGCACTTCGAGGGGTGGGCGTTGCAGATGATGCAGCCGCCGTCGCGGGCGATGAGTGCTCGCCATTGGTTGTCGTCGGCGAGGCGTACGCGGGTGCCGTGCCAAAGGGGTTGGCCGTCGGTGCCGAAGACGAGGCCGTAGAGGTCGGCGTTGCAGGCGAGTTTGGTGAGTTCGGTGGTGGGGATGGGTCCGGTGCCGGGGATCTCGGCGGTGCCGTCGGCGTGGGCGATGACGAGCATCTGGGTGCGCACCGGGCCGTTGCCCGCTGATCCTTCGGCAAGGAGGTCGGCGAGGGCGTCGGCGCGGCGTTGCTCGGTGGTGCGGGTGTCGCCGGCTGCGGCGCGGCCGCCGTCGGCGTGAAACATCCGATCGCAGACCGCATCGAGCGCCGAACGGACCTTGGCGCCCGTGATCGGGTCGAACTCGGCATGCAGCACGGTCATGCCGTCATCGGCCTCGAAGACCACGCACCGCCGTGCCCTGACTTGCCGGGCCTGGCGCTGCGCCAGATCGGTCTCCGACTGCCGACGCCTCGTCCACTCCCGGGTGTCCTTGGCGAGCAGATCCGCAGGCCGGCACTTGGCTTTCGCCAACAGACCCGATGCTTCGACCTGCTCCGGTGTGGTGGCATCAGCGGCGCGGGCGAGCATGTCGACGTGCTCGGCGGTGATCGACCCTCCCGCCAACGCTTGTGCCGCTGACGGCAGCCCGACCAACGCCTCCGCTCGACGGGCCCGCTTGTCGGCCTCACGCTGGGAACACTTCGACGCGCCACGCAACACCACCGACGCGCCCGGCCCGCCATCATCCAACCCGGCCACCGCGGCTGCGACGCGAGCCTCGAAGGCGTCCAGCGCGGCCCGCAACCGGCCCGATGCCGCAGCCGCATCACACAGCTCGCGTCGGTCGAGACCCTCGACCGACACCGTCTGCAGCTCGCAAAGCCACGACTCGAACACGACACACACCCCTTCCACCCCCGACGAGGGCACACATGGGGAAGTACCGAAGTGAACGACCGAGCGTTTCGACTCGGGGTCGATGACCGAGCAACCACCACCCTACGACGAGGGTGTGACACTACGAATCAAGGGCCGCCGCCGCGAGTTCGCTCACCTGGCGGTGCGCCCCGGCGAAGAAGTGGTCGGCCGATTCGACGACCTGCAACGTGGCGTTGACCCAGCCGGCCATCTTCGGTTCGAGATCGGCGGGACTGTTGAACTGGTCGTGGGCCGCGGCGATCACAGTGACCGGTCGGGGGTCGGAGATCGCGACGAGGTCGTCGGTGCCGAACACGGCAAGCGGGGGAGCGACCACGACCCACCGGTCGGCGGCGGGGTGGTCGACGCTCAGGGCGATGTCGGCGCCGAAGCTGTAGCCGGCGATCACGAGTCCGTCCTCGCCGGGATCCACCGCGTCGATCGCGGCGCACAGGTCGTCTCGTTCGGCCGCGCCACCGTCGTGCGCACCCTGCGATCCGCCGGTGCCACGGAAGTCGAATCGCAGCACCCGGCGGGCGGCTCCGACGAAGGCCCTCGTGATGGATGCCACCACCGCGTCCTGGCGGGATCCGCCGTAGAGAGGGTGGGGGTGGCAGACCACGGCCGTGCCGATCGCGTCGGCGGGGGAGAGGAGATCGCCCTCGAGGCGGGTGCCGTCGGCGCTCTCGAAGTGCACCACGCGGACATCGACGGGTTCCATGTGACGACGCTACCGCTAGCGTGAGCCGCCGTGGCGAAGACAGACACTCTCAGTGCCGACGACGGCCTTCCCGTCAAGATGCTCAACGACCGGATCCTGGTCCACCTCGGCGACGCCGAGGGCGAACGCCGTTCGTCGGGGGGCATCCTGATCCCCGCGACGGCTCAGATGGGCAAGCGGCTCACCTGGGCCGAAGTCGTGGCCGTCGGCCCCAACGTGCGGAGCATGGAGTCGGGCGATCAGGTGCTGTTCAACCCCGAGGACCGCTACGAGGTCGAAGTCCGCGGCAAGGACTACATCATCCTGCGAGAGCGCGATATCCACGCCGTCGCCGCCGAACGCCTCGATGAGGGCAGCACCGGGCTCTACCTCTGAGCCACGGAGTCAGGGGTGCATGGGTGCACGGTCGTGGGCCCAGGGCATCGATCGCTCGAGCTGTCCGGCCAACTGCAGGAGCATGTCCTCTCGCCCGTAGGCGCCGACGAACTGGATGCCGATCGGCAGCCCGGCCGTCGACCGCGCCAGCGGCAGCGAGATGGCCGGCTGACCGGTGCTGTTGAACGGTGCGGTCAGGGTCGAATAGGCGAGCGTCACGTGGACGTTCGCGAACGGGTTTTCCTCGGTGCCCGACGACTCGCCGATGAGCGGCGCCGGTCGCAGGCAGGTGGGGGCGAGCAGCAGGTCGGCCGAGTCGGCCCACCATTCGGCCATCCGGTGGCGGAAGACCATCGCCTGATCGGCTGCCTTCGCGGCATCGACGGCGCCCAATTGACGGCCCCGCTGGGCCAACGCCCAGGTCATCGGCTCGACGTCGTCCTTGGTCAGTTCACGACCGATCCATTCGCCGAAGAGGTCGAGCGAGGTGGCCACCGCGGCCGTCCATTGGGCGCCGTACGACGCGATCAGATCCTGATCGTCGAGCGCCGGCGGAGAGCTGTCGATCACCTCGTGGCCGAGGCGTTGTAGCTGGTCAGCGATATCGCGCACCGCCGCGGCGACTTCGGGGTCGATGGGGATGCCGTCGCGGATCGAGCGGTCGAGCACGCCGATTCGAAGCGGTCGGGGATCGTCGACGATGGAGTCGGCGAAGGGCTTCTCCGGAAACGGGGCGATGACCCCGTCGCCGGGAAACGGCGCTGCCGTTGCGTCGAGGATCGCTGCGGTGTCTCGCACCGTGTGGCTCACCACGTGTTGCACCGAGTTGCCCCACTCGTCGCGCTGCGGACCCATCGAGATCCGCCCACGGCTCGGCTTCAGACCGACGAGGCCGCACATGGCGGCGGGAATGCGGATCGAACCGCCACCGTCGCTCGCATTGGCGGCGGGCAACATGCCGCCGGCGACCGCCGCGGCCGCGCCGCCGGACGAGCCGCCGGAGCCCCGCTCGAGGTCCCACGGATTGCGAGTCGGTCCATGGGCGATCGGCTCCGTCGTCGCCGCGAGGCCCATCTCCGGGGTGTTGGTACGCCCGGTCATGACGAATCCGGCTCGCTTGTAGGCGGTGACGATGTTCGCGTCGACGTCGGCGACGTAGCCGGCGTTCTTCAGTCCCTGCACTCCCTGGTGGAAGGGCTCGCCCTTCTCGGCCGGCCACAGGTCCTTCATGAGCATGGGCACCCCGCGGAACGGACCGTCGGGCAGCTCGCCGGCCGCGGCCGCGCGGGCCTTCTCGAAGGCGGGATGGATGACCGCGTTGAGTTGGGGATTCAGTGTTTCGATGCGGTCGATCGTGTCGTCGATCAACTCGACAGGCGACAGGTCGCCGTTGCGGATCAGCTCCGCGAGACCGACGGCATCATGACGGGCGAGTTCGCTCATCCGGCGAACCTATAGGACGCCGGCGCAACGGCCCCACAACGATGACCCGACGTGGTGCATCATGGCGAGGTGCGAGATCCACGTCGATGGCTCTGGAAGGTCACCGGCGTCGTTGCAGCCATCGCGGTCCTCGCCGCTCCGCTCGCCTATGGCGCACCGCTCCTCCTCACCCTTCCGGTTCTCGCTGCGCTTGCAGCGAACCTCGCGGTCGGTCCGTCGGGGTCGCTGCGTTCGCCGGTACTCGCAACGCCGCTCGGCGTCCTCCTGCTCGTCGCAGTCGTGTGGTTCGTCGGACGGGCGGACGAGGTGCTGTGGGAGGCAGTGGCATCTGCGTCGATGGCGGTGTGCACGTCGGGGGGACTGAGGAGGCTGCGGCGCTGGAACCAGCAGGGTGGATTCTTCGGACGGACCACGTGGCCTGTCCCGTAGAATCGGCCGCCATGACATCGTCCACTGATCACTCGGCGCTCGAAGAGGGCCTTGTCCAGCAGCTCGACTTCGACAAGGTCGCCAAGATCGGCCGAGCCGGTCATCAGGTCGTGCCGGTGGTGCTGCAGGACGCCGAGTCCGGCGACGTGCTCTTCATCGGCTACGCCAACGAGGAGGCCTACCGGCTGACCCTCGAGCGCCGGTCGGCCGTGCTCTACTCCACGTCACGCGAGGAGATCTGGCACAAGGGAGCGACGAGCGGCGACACGCTCGAGCTCGTCGACGTGCGCGTCAACTGTGAGCAGAACAGCCTGCTCTATCGGGTGCGCAAGGCCGGTACGGGCGTGTGCCACACCAAGGACGAGAGCGGCAGCACCCGTCAGACCTGCTACTACCGCACGGTGACCGACGCCGACACGCTCGAGTTCGGCTGACCCGGTGCCCGTCCTCCCCGAGCTCGACGAGTTCCGGCGTCTCGCCGCCGCCCATCGGGTCGTGCCGGTGTGGCGCGAGGTGCTCGCCGACCTGACCACCCCGGTGGCGGCGTTCGCCCGCGTGGTGGGCGACGGCGAGGGATTCCTCCTCGAGTCCGTGGAGGGAGGCGATCGTTGGAGTCGCTGGTCGTTCATCGGTCGCCGACCCCACGGCACCCTCGTGTCGAAGGACGGTGTCTTGCGAGTCGAGGGCGACTTCGGCATCGACATACCCACTGACCAGGGAATACTCGCCGCGCTCGAGGTACTCCTCGACCACTACGAGGCCCCGGAGATCGCGGGTCTGCCCCCGCTCCACGGCGGACTGATCGGCTACCTCGGCTACGACGTCGTGCGCGAAGTCGAGCACCTGCCCGACGTCCCCGCCGACGACCTCGGCTATCCCGACGCTGCCGTGTCGATGATCGGTGAGCTCGCCGCCTACGACCACTGGAAGCAGCGTGCCGTCCTCATCGCAAACGCGCTGATCCCCGAGGGGGCCGACGCCGCCACGATCGACGCCGCCTACGCCGACGCACTGGCTCGGCTCGACTCGCTGGCCGCCGACGGGGCACGGCCGGTCGACGAGCCGCTCGTGGAACCCGCGGCCCCCGACGACGAGCTCCCAGAGGTCACGTCGACCATGGGCGAGGACGTCTACTGCGCCGCAGTCGAAGCGGCCCGGGAATACATCTTCGCGGGCGACATCTTCCAGGTCGTGCTCGCCCAGCGTTTCGATCTGCAGCTCGACGCCGAGGCCTTCGACCTCTACCGGGTGCTGCGGCAGGTCAACCCCAGCCCCTACATGTACTTCTTCCGCCACGGCGATCTCGAGATCGTCGGCGGCTCACCCGAGCCCATGGTGCAGCTCCTCGAGGATCGGGTGATCTCGCGGCCCATCGCCGGCACCCGCAAGCGGGGGACCACCGAGGAGCACGACAAGCGGTTGGCGGCCGAGCTGATCGAGCACCCGAAGGAGGTCGCCGAACACGTCATGCTGGTCGATCTGGCCCGCAACGACGTCGGTCGGGTGGTCGAGTTCGGCACGCTGCAGATCGACGAGATGATGACCCTCGAGAAGTACAGCCACGTCATGCACATGACCTCGCAGGTCTCGGGCGCCCTGGCCGAGGGCAAGACCCCGATCGACGTGCTCCGGGCCACCCTTCCGGCCGGCACGCTGTCCGGCGCCCCCAAGGTGCGGGCCATGGAGATCATCGACGAGCTCGAGCCCGTCAAGCGGGGCCCGTACGGCGGCGTCGTGGGCTACATCGACTTCTCGGGCAACATCGACACCGCGATCGCCATCCGCACGATGCTCGTGAGCGGCAACCGGGCGTCGATTCAGGCCGGCGCCGGGGTGGTTGCCGACTCGGTGGCCGCCGACGAACACCTGGAGTGCCAGAACAAGGCAAAAGCCCTGCTCGCGGCGGTTCCTGCCGCTCGGCGGATGAGCGCCGCCCGACGAAAGGACCAGTGATGGTCGCCATGATCGAACCCCGCGGTGTCGTCCGGGTCACCGGCGACGACGCGGCCGCCTACCTCCAGGGTCAGGTGTCGCAGGACATCGACCACATCGGGTCCGGCGAGTCCGCTTGGTCGCTGGTGCTCGATCCCACCGGCAAGCTCGTCTCGTGGTTCCGGATCCATCGCCTCGGCGAGGCCGAGTTCGTCCTCGACATGGAGCCCGGG
>JBDQKM010000111.1:0-11365 GCA_040263275.1 Acidimicrobiales bacterium | reverse complement strand
GGCTACGACCCCTACGAGCGGCCCGCCACGACCGGGTCGACACCGTGAACAGCCCCGCCCTGCTCCAGTCTCGCCGGGACCGGGTGCTGACGGCCATGGCCGACGCCGACCTCGACGTGCTCGTCCTGGGCCGCCAGGACGACGCCAACTTCGCATCCGGCATGCACCGTCTCTGGACGGCCGGTACGCGACCGTTCGGCGCGGGGTGCATCGTCGTCCGCTCGACGGGCCGCACCCACGTGCTGTCGAGTTGGGACGCGGGCCTCCCTGCGACCATGTCGCCCGACGACCTCTACCCCTCGACCTGGAACCCGCGGGTGATGACGGGTCACATGTCGTCGGTCCCGGCGAGACTGGAGCAGGGCGGGGCTGTTCACGGTGTCGACCCGGTCGTGGCGGGCCGCTCGTAGGGGTCGTAGCCGGGATGGCTGGTGAGCATCCGGCACCCGTCGCCCGTCACGACGACGATCTCCTCGGCGCGATAGCTCGCCACCCCGTCGTGCCAGATCACGGGTTCGAGCACCAGGATCATCCCTTCGGCCAGCACGAAGCCGTCGTCGAAATCCTCGCCCAGGTCGGACCCGACCATCGGCATCTCGGCGCTGTCGAGACCGACGGCATGGGCGACGTAGAAGTGCGGCAGCCACGGGGGTTCGCCGCCGTTGGCTGCGGTCGCGGCCCGCCCGATGTCGCCCAGGGTCGCGCCCGGCCGGACGGCCGCCACGGTCTCGTCCATGACCTGGAGCCATTCGAGGAAGGCCTGTCGCTCCGCCTCGTCGGGATCTCGTCCGACGATCCACGTGCGTCCGAAGTCGGACGAGTAACCCTCGTAGCCGTGGCCGGCGTCGACCCACACGAGGTCGCCCTCGGCGAAGACCGGGTCCTCGATACCGGTCGGGAACGCGACCGCGCCCTTGTCGGTGGTCACGGCGTCGACGAGTCGACGCGGCATCACCTGGAAGATCGGGTCGATCTCGTTGTGGTGCGCGCCCAGCGAGCGCAGCTCGGCGAGGAACGCGCCGGCCACCTCCGATCGCCGTGCGCCGGGCACGCATCGTCGGCGGGCGACCTCCATCGCGCGTTCGTTGATGATCTGGGCGTGCTCGATGCACGCGACCTCGTCGTCCGTCTTGCACAGTCGAGCCGGACCCAGGACGCGCGTCGCGTCGTGGAGCTCGGCGCCGGCGAAGACGTCGGCCCGAGCCATCGCGCCGGTGATGGCATCGACGGCCACTCGTCGCCCGTCGAGGTCGCCCACGACCGTATGGATCGCGCCGGTCAGGGCGTCGATGCCCTCGTCGAGCTCGGGCCACAGCGGCGCGCCGATGATCGCGTCGAGGTCGGTGGTCTCGCCGACGGGCTCGTGGACATGGAGTCGAGGAGGCCCCTCGGCGGGCACGATCGCGACCGGACGGTGGTAGACGAGTTGGCTCGCGTCGACGGCCTCGGGCACGAACCCGGTCGCGTAGGTGATGTGGGGCGGGTGGAGGAGTACGGCGGCGTCGACCTCTTGTCGGCGCATCTCGGACTGGAGGCGGTCGAGCCGGGTCCGGCGGAGTCGGGCCAGGTCGGGGAGGGGTGGCGCCGTGGCGGCGTTCATCGTGCCAGCATGCATCAGAACTAACAGTGCCGTCATGTTCAGGAGGTGCCCAGTGGACGTCGTGGATGTCTCCGTTCGAGGTCGGGTCACGATCGTGACCATCACCCGTGAGGCGAAACGCAACGCCGTGAACGCCGATGTCACTGCGGGGCTCGACGCCGCCTTCAACGACTTCGAAGACGACCCGGATCAGTGGGTGTCGGTGTTGACCGGCGGCCCCGCGCTGTTCTGTGCGGGGACCGATCTCAAGGACGGCCCCGGTCGCCCGACCGAGCGGGGTGGGGAATACGGCCTGATCCGTCGCCGCCGGACCAAGCCGCTCATCGCTGCCATCGAGGGGCTCGCCTTCGGTGGTGGGTTCGAGTTGTGCATGGCGAGCGACATGGTGGTCGCGGCTGCCGACGCCCGTTTCGCGTTGCCGGAGGTGAAGCGCGGGGTCATCGCGAACAGCGGTGCTCTGTTCCGCACCGCCCGCTTGGTGCCCCCCAACATCGCCAAGGAGTTGTTGCTGACGGGCGCGGAGATCTCGGCCGCCCGGGCGGCCGAGATCGGCTTCGTGAACCGGGTGGTGCCGAAGGGAGCCGCGCTCGACGAGGCCGTTGCCCTGGCGGAGCAGGTTGCCGCCAACGCGCCGGTCTCGGTCCAGCAGACCCTGCAGGCCGTCGACGCGGTGTTGGCCGGCACCGACGATGCCGGGTGGTCGGGCACCGCCCGCGGCGTGGCCGCGGTGATGGCGTCGGACGACATGAAGGAGGGCGTGGCCGCCTTCCTCGAGAAGCGCGACCCGAACTGGACCGGCCGCTAGGCCGAGGCGTGGATCAGGCCGGGTTGGCCTTGAGCCCCTCGAGGATGAGCTTCATCTCGTCGCCGACGCCCTCGGGGACGGTGTAACCCTCTTCGTTCATGATCTCGGCGATGTTGTCGGCCACCGTGTCGATCGAGAGATCGCGGTCGAAGATGCCGGGGGTCACGCCGACGAAGGCGCGGGCGACCCGGCCCGCAGCACAGGCGAGGATCTCACCGTTGAGGTCGCAGCTCTCGTGGCAGAGGTAGCCGACCACGGCAGTGATGTGTTCGGGCTTCGAGTCGTCGGCCAGCGTGCCGAGCAGGCCCTCGGTCATGCGGGTGTCGGCGGTCGGCGCGATCACGTTGGCGTGGATGCCCTTGCGGCCGCCCTCCTGCTTGATGGCCCGGGCGAAGCCGACGAGGCCCATCTTGGCCGAGGAGTAGTTGGTCTGGCCGAAGTTGCCGTAGAGGCCGGCCGGCGACGAGGTCATCACGATGCGGCCGTAGCCCTGTTCGCGCATGTGCTGGAAGGCGGGCAGCGTGACGTTGTAGGCCCCCGTGAGGTGGACGTCGACCACGGCCTGCCAGTTCTCGAGCGTCGAGTTGTGGAAGGCCTTGTCGCGCAGGATGCCGGCGTTGTTGACCACGATGTCGAGACGACCGAACTCGTCGATCGCCTGGTCGACCATCGCCTTCGCGGCGGCGGGATCGGTGACCGAACTCGTGTTGGCGACGGCGATGCCGCCGGCGGCGACGATCTCGTCGACGACGACCTGGGCCGCGCTGCTGTCGTTGCCGGCCCCGTCGACCGCGCCGCCGAGATCGTTGACCACGACCATGGCCCCGCGCGCCGCCAGTTCGAGGGCGTGGGCCTTGCCGAGTCCGTTGCCGGCACCGGTGATGATCGCCACCCGTTCGTCGAATCGCAGTTCGCTCATGGTGTCTCTGTCTCCTCCGCAGCCGCGATCTCGGCGGCCCATCGATAGTCGGCTTTGCCGTTGGGTCCTCGAACCACTTCCGGCACGGCGATCACTGTACGGGGAAGCTTGTAGCGCGCGAGGTGCCCGTCGCAGTGCTCGATCAGTTCCTCGCGGGTGACCGCGGTCGACGTGGACACCACCGCGCACACCTCGTTGCCCCACCGATCACTCGGGCGGCCGACCACGACGGCGTCCTTCACCGCCGGGTGGGCATGGAGCACGGCCTCGACCTCTTCGACGAACACCTTCTCGCCGCCGGTGTTGATGCAGACCGAGTCGCGCCCGAGCAACTTCAGTCGTCCGTCGGCCAACCACTCGGCCCGGTCGCCCGGCACCGAGTAGCGCACACCGTCGATGAGGGGGAACGTGCGACTCGTCTTGTCGGGGTCGCCGAGATAGCCGAGCGGGATCCGCCCGGTTCGGGCCAGCCACCCGCCGGCGCCGGGTTCCGGCTCGATTCGATGGGTCATGTCGTCGGAGATCACACATGTGCCGGGGGCGGGCTCGAACACCCCCGCCTCCACCTCGCCGTCGTCGGTGCTGACGTTGCGGCCCTGCGTGCCCGACTCCGACGCGCCCATCGAGTCGATGATGCGCAGCCCCGGTCGGTGGGCGAGGAACTCCTCCTTCACGCCGGTGGTCATCGCGGCGGCGCCGGTGGCCAGCACCTTCAGCGGCGAGAAGTCGTAGGGCGTGCCCGCGGCGACGGCGCGGTCCAACTCGTCGAGGATTGGGCGCCCGAAGGCGTTGCCGATGACGATCATGAACGAGCAGCGTTCCCGTTCGATCGTCGACAGGATGTCGGCCGGGTCGAGGCGGTCGACGACATGGCCGAACACCACGGGATCGCCGCCCATCCACCCGAGCCAGGCCAGCCACTGTCCACCGCCGTGCATCAGCGGCGCGGCGATCAGATATGGAAACACCCGTTCTTCCGCCGCCGACTCGGCCACGGCCTCGTAGCTGTCGAACTCCTCGCCGTTGCGGGGGTCGGCGCCGCCCATCGCCCCGACCCAGATGTCGGCCTGGCGCCACAGCACGCCCTTCGGAAGCCCGGTCGTGCCCCCCGTGTAGACCATGTAGAGGTCGTCGGGGGAGCGGTCGAGGTCGGGTCGCTCCGGCGACGACTCGGCGAGCAGCGTCTCGTAGTCGGCTGCACCGGCGAGCAGCGGTTCGCCGCTCGTGTCGGCGACCTGGATCAGCGTGGAGAGCGACGGGAGGTGTGGTCGGATCTCGGCGATCACCGGCGCGAAGCATGCGTGGTAGACGATCGCCTTCGCATCGGCATCGGTCAGCAGGCCGACCAGCTCCTCGGCGACATAGCGGTAGTTCACGTTGAGTGACACGCCGCGCGCCTTCCAGGCCGCGAGCATGCCCTCGAGATACTCGGGACCGTTGTGGAGGTAGAGGGCGACATGGTCCTGCCCCGACTCCCACGGTTCGAGCTCGTCCCGCTCGGTGTGGCAGCCGATCCCCGCATCGATGAGGGCGTTGGCCAGCCGGTTGCCCCGGTCGTCGATCTCGGCGAAGGTGAGCCGCCTGGCGGGGCTGATCACGGCCTCGCGGTCGGGGATGCGCGCCACGATCCGTTCGAAGACCGTCGCGATGTTGGCGTCGAAGCTCACTCGGGGAATCTAGGTTCCCGGCCGCGCTGCGGCGTGATCAGCCCGGCCAGTCGATCGAGTTCGGGTCGCGAGGGCGCAGGTTCTCGGCGGATCGTGAGCCCGAAGCCGTCGTCGGGGTAGCGCGGGATCATGTGGAGATGGGCGTGGAACACCTCCTGACCGGCTTCCTCGCCATCGGCGTAGAACAGGTTGACGCCAGCCGGTTCGAGTTCGCTTGCACGAACGGCGACGTTCAACTGTTGTGCCACCAGCATCATCTCCGCCGCATCCGCCGGGTCCACGTCGGCGAGATCGGCATGATGCGCCTTCGGGATCACCAGGAGATGGCCGAGCGTCACGGGGTTGATGTCCATGAACACAAGGACACGGTCCGACTCGTGGACGATGCTCGCCGGCGCCTCGCCGGCCACGATTGAGCAGAAGATGCAGTCGTCGCGCATCCGCCATGGTCGCGCAGCGGAGCGGACCGCCGCCGGTGTTTCAGGCGGCGTCGGGCCAGTGGGTGAGGTGGTCAGGCACGGGGGCGCCGTCGGGACGGGAGAGGTGCCACTCGCCGCTGGGGGTGCGCCAGGCGTGGAAGCCCTGTTCCTTGATGCGGTTGTGTTTCCCGCAGCCGGGTGCCCCGTTGCCGGGGTTGGTTCTGCCGTCTCGACGCCAGGGCAGCAGGTGGTCGATCTGGCACTTCGAGGCGGGAATCCAGCATCCGGTCCAGTCGCAGGCGACTCCGGTGAGCAGGGCGGCGTCACGGGCATTGCCCGTGAACAGGCGCGACCGGCGGCCGAGGTCGATCACGACACCGGCGGCGTTCACCACCACGCGGCGAACATGATCGATGAGTGATTGGGCGACGATTTCGGCGGGGTTGACGTAGCGGCCGTCGACGGTGCGCGAGAACCGGTTGCGGTCGGTGGGGTCGACCGGCGGTGGTTCGGCGCCGACGAGGCGGGCGGTGTGGCGCGCGTAGGTCTCTTCGTCGATGACGAGGTTCGTGGTCGTGTCGAGCGAGTTCCCGTCGGGCCCGACCGCGGCGCCACGCCGGATCAGTTCCATGAAGGCGTCGTAGCGCAACTGCGCCGTTGTTCTGGGGAGGTGTTGGCGCCAGTTGTCGCCGTGTTCGGCTTGGGCGGTTTCGATGTCGGCGAGACGGAGAGCGTCGACGAGGCGGTCGAGGGTCTCGGCGAACTCGGCGCCGTCGATGCTCATCATGCGGCCCCGCAGGTCCCAGAATCCGTTGAAGTCCTGCACCGATTCGATGCAGCGGCGTCGCCAGCGCCGGTTGGTTTTGGCTTCGGCGCCGTCCTGGTCGACCCGGTTGGTCCACTCGACACAGAACGCGTCGAACTCGACGAACTCCATCTCGCGGGCGGCGAGCAGGAACTCGTCTTCGCACACTGCGACGTATTCGCGGACCCGTGGGTTGGCCCACACCGCGGCGATGCGCCGGACCTGGTCGGTGCCGACCAGCCCTTCGCTGTAGCACTCGGCGATCGCCGGCAGATCCCGCAGACACTTCATGACCCGATCGCGCTGTGACGCTTCGGGCCCCGACAGGTGGGCGTGAAGACGCATCATCAGCCGAGCCGAGAAGTGGGCGTCGGCCAGGTAGACGCCGGAGCGGTCGATTCGATCCAACAACGCGATCCGCTCCGCATCCAACCGGCGCGCCTCGCGCTCGAGCCGCGCGATCTCTGCGGCTGCCTCATCCGCATCGAAGCCCACTTCTGAACCGAACATACGTTCGATACTAACGACCGGCTGTGACAACCGATTTCAGCCGGCGACGAGTGGGAACCGCGGGTCGTCGCCCAAGGGCCGGCCGACGACCAGGCCGTCCGCCTCGTAGGGAGGCGACACCGGCCACGGCCGCTCGGCGAACACCGCGTCGTCTCCGAGCCATCGCAGCGACACCGCCCGGCGCCGCGAGGCGAGAGCGTTGCCCGGGGCGTCGTGGAGCGTGCGGAAGTGGAAGCACACGACGTCGCCCGGTTCGACCGCGAACGAGACGGTCTCGTGCTGATCCAGGGCGTCGTCGTCGGGGACGAGCTCGTATCGCCCGTCGGGGTCGTCGATGTAGGGCACGTGGTCGACGAAGCGTCGCGGCACGAACCAGCGTCCCCAGCGATGTGAGCCGGCGATGAAGCGGACGGCGACCTCGTCGGGCACCGGGTCGAGGGCGATCCACATGCTGACGTTCTGGTCGCCGTCGATGCAGTAGTAGGGCTGGTCGTGGTGCCACGGCGTGCGCTCGGCAGCGCCGGGCTCCTTCACCAACACGTGCTCGTGGAAGAACCGGACCTGCTCGGAGCCCATAAGCGTGCCGGCCGCGGCCCCGAGGCCGCTCTCGAACACCACCTGGCGGTAGGGCTCCACGTCGGGCCACGTCACGTAGTCGGTCCAGAAGCCGACGGCTTCGTCGGGACGGGTGTACCAGTGGGACCAGGGGCTCGGGTTGGTGCGGTTGTGTTCGACGCCTTCGGCGAGGAGCTCGAGCCAGTCCGTGCCGAGGGCGCCCCGCAGGACGACCGCCCCGTCGCGTCGGAACTGCTCGAGGGTCTCGCGGGCGACGTGGATCACCCTGCGGCGGCGCGGTCGGCGGCGACGGCGTCGTAGGCCTCGTAGTCCTCGGCGGTCGAGTCAGCGAACTCGTACTCCATCAGGCCCGCCTCGCCCCACTGGCGACGCAGGAGCCCGTCGTTGGCGTCGAGCAGGCCGAGGCGTCGGGTGTTGGGCACCAGCTTGGCGAAGAAGCCGTGCTGGAAGGTGGTGAACAGCGACGAGTCGACCTTCTGCGCCGCCTCCAGGAGGAAGGGGCGCACCTCGTCGGCATTGAGGTTCATCCGCTCCCAGATCTCCGGGGTGGTCGACCGGGTCCGGTTGCGGATCGTGTTCTCGGCCATGAACTCCTGGCGGTCCTTGAGTTCGGCCTCGGTGAGGTGCTCGTAGTACTCACCGAGCGACAGGATCCCGAACGCCACGTGGCGGGCCTCGTCGGACAGCACGTAGCGGAGGAGCTTGCGCAACAGGGGTTCCTCGGTCACCCGCAGCATCTGGCCGAAGGCGGCCAGGGCCAAGGACTCGATGATGATCTGCATGCCCAGATACGCGATGTCCCAACGGCTGTCCTCGACGAGGACCTGGATCTGCTCCTCGAGGTACGGGCTCATCGGGTAGGGCTCGCCGAGCTTCGTGTGGAGGTACTTGGCGAACACCTCGGTGTGGCGGGCCTCGTCCATCGTCTGGGTGGCCGCGTAGTACTTGGCGTCGATCCAGGGCACGGTCTCGACGATCTTGGCGGCGACCATCATCGCCCCCTGTTCGCCGTGCATGAACTGGCTGAGGGTGGCCTTCAGCGACTCGATGGCGAGCTGATCGAACTCCGTGTCGCTCCAGTTCGCGAAGGGCGAGCCGGGGAGCTCCTTGGCGGCGCGGGCGAGGACAACCGTCACGTTGTCCTTCTGTGTGGTGTGGACGAGATGGTCGGGGTCGACGTCGGTGGCCCAGTCCAGGTCGTTGACCGAGTCCCACTGCGACGCCATCGCCTTGTTGTAGAGGGTGACCAGCTGGTCGCGTTCCCGGTCGTACTTCCAGGAGAACACCCGGTCGGCGTTGTCGGTGATGAGCTTGATGGACTCATTCATCTCGGCCGTGCTGCGCGCGTCGACGTTCGTCATGCCCGCGAGGGTAGATGGCCGTCGGGTTGCGTTCGAGCCGATGGCATTCCACGCTTGGGCATTCGCCCGAACCGCAGGAGCAGCTCATGACCGAAGTCGTCATCGTCGAGGCCGTCCGATCCGCCGTCGGCAAGAAGAACGGCACCCTCGGCCACACCCACCCGGCCGACCTCCTCGGGCCGGTCCAGATGGCGGCCCTCGAGCGGGCGGGCATCGACAGCAGCGAGGCCGACCAGGTCGTCGGCGGGTGCATCAACCAGATCGGTGCCCAGGGCATGAACATCACCCGCACGGCGTGGCTCAGCCACGGGGGCGACGAGAACACGGCGTGTTCCACCGTCGACTCGCAGTGCGGCTCGTCGCAGCACGCGGTCAACCTGGGCTACTCGCTGATCGCCTCAGGCGTGGAGGACGTGGTCCTCGCGTGCGGGGTCGAAGTCATGACCATGCTGCCGGTGGGTTCGAACACCGCGAACGGGCCGGGCCGGCCGGTGAGCCGGAGCTATTTCGAGCACTACGAGTTCACCTCCCAGTTCGAGGGTGCCGAGCGGATCGCCACGAAGTACGGCATCACCCGCGACGACACCGACGCGTTCGGTCTCGAGTCGCAGGAACGGGCCGCCCGGGCCCGGGAAGAAGGTCGCTTCGAGACCCAGATCGTCCCCGTGCAGGCCGTGGTGGTCGACGACGAGGGCAACAAAACCGGGGAGACCGTCGAGTTCGCTCGCGACGAGGTGCCTCGCGACACGAGTCTCGACGCGCTGGCCAACCTCAAGCCGGTTGCCCGTGAGGACGGAATCCACACCGCCGGCTCGTCGTCGCAGATCTCCGACGGGGCCGCGGCGGTGCTGATGATGTCGGCCGAGAAAGCGGCCGAGCTGGGGCTGAAGCCGAGGGCGCGGGTCGCCCAGACCGCACTGGTCGGTTGCGACCCGGTCCTGATGCTCGAGGGGCCGATCCCGGCCACGGAGCGGGTGTTGAGCCGTGAGGGTGTGTCGATCGACGACGTCGACGTGTTCGAGGTCAACGAGGCGTTCGCCTCCGTGGTGCTCGCCTGGGCGAAGGCCACCGGCGCTGATCTCGAGAAGACCAACCCCAACGGCGGCGCCATCTCGTTGGGTCACCCGCTCGGCGGGACCGGCTGCATCCTCACCACCAAGGCGCTCCACGAGCTGGAGCGGACCGACGGCGAGTGGGGCCTGATCTCGATGTGTTGCGGTGGTGGGCTCGGCACCGGCACCCTCATCCAGCGGATCGACTAGACGCGCGGCTTCAACGGCGCGTGTTCGATGGCGGGGAGCACGTGCTCCGCCACGAGGTCGCACTCCGCCGTGTGGGTGTAGCCCGACAGGATGAAGGCGTCGACGCCGACCTCCTGGTAGGCGCGGATCTTGGCGACGACCTGGTCCGGGTCGCCGACGATCGCCGCGCCTGCACCGCTGCGAGCCCGGCCGACGCCGGTCCACAGGTTGGCCTCGGCGTAGCCGTCGTCGTCGGCGGCTTCGCGCAGCTCCGACTGACGCGACACCCCGACCGAGGCGGTGTCGAGCGACTTCTGGCGGATGGCCTCGCCGGTGTCGGCATCGAGCTTCGAGATCAGACGATCGGCGGCGGCGCGGGCTTCGGCCTCGGTCTCGCGCACGATCATGTGGGCCCGCAGGCCATAGCGGAGGGTCCGATCGAAGCGCGTGGCTCGGGTCCGCATGTCGTCGATGGTCTCGCCGACCGCGGCCACGGTGTCGGGCCAGGTGAGGAACACGTCGGCCGCTTCAGCCGCGCACTCCTTCGCCGCTTCCGAGAACCCACCGAAGTACATCGGCGGGCAGCCCGGGTCGACGGTGGCGATCCGGGGCGGGTCGAGATCGAAGTCGACGAACTCGCCGTGGGCCTCCAACCGCCTGCCGTCGAGCAGGGCCCGGAGGCCGTGCATGTATTCGACCGTGCGGCGGTAGCGGGGCTCGGAGTCGAGCGACTGGCCGGGCATGTCGGAGCTGATGATGTTGATCGTCAGACGGCCGCCGGCCATCTGATCGATGGTGGCGAGCTGGCGGGCGAGCTGAGGGAGCCACATCTCGCCGATGCGCACGGCGAGGAGCAGATGGATCTGTTCGGTGTGGGTCGCGATGCCGGCGGCGAACGCCGTCGAATCGATGCCGAGTTGGTAGCCGGAGGGCAGGAGGATGTTGTCGAAGCCGTTGCGGTCGGCGGTCTGCGCGATGTCGCGGCAGTGGCTCCACGAGCTCTTCAGCGACTCTTCGGGCACGCCGAGGAACTCGTAGTCGTCGTCGCACAGGGCGGAGAACCACGAGATCTCGACGGGTCCGCGGGTGGGTGCGTCGCTCATGGCAGGGGCACTCCTTCGCTCGCTTGGATGATGGCGTAGACGTCGCCGCGATCGAGATGGACACCGAGGGCGGCCGTGCTCGATTCGAGGCGCGCCGGGGTCTGGGTGCCGAGGATGGCGACCGGGGCCGACGGGTGGGCCAGCACGAAGGCGATGCAGATCGCGGCGCGGTCGACCCCCTCGCGCTCGGCGAGCTCGTCGAGCAGGGTGATCAGCTCGGGCCGGACCCCCTCGCCGCTGATGAGGCGACCGCCACCGAGCGGGCCCCAGGCCAGGGGCACCACGCCCTCGCGCATGCAGAGATCGAACGTGCCGTCGCGCAGCGGGTCGAGCGTCGCCGGCGAGTATTCGGGTTGGGT
>JBDQKM010000110.1:0-11658 GCA_040263275.1 Acidimicrobiales bacterium | reverse complement strand
GCGCTCACCGTGGTCGCACACCTCGACGCCGAGGCCGGCCCCCGCATCCGCGAGATCTGGCAGTCAGCCGAGGACCCACAGACCGAGCAGCGCCACCTGAGGGCACTCGCCGACCTCCCGGCCGTCCACCTCGAGGTCCTCGACGACATCCTCGCCGGCGAGGTCCGCACCCAGGACGGCCCGTACGTCATTCGCCGGGCGCTGACGAACCGTGTCGCCGGCCCCGCGGTCTGGGAATTCACGAAGGCGAACTGGGACCTCCTCCGCAAACGGTTCCCGAGCAACTCGCTCGCCCGCCTCCTCGAGGGGATCACCGCCCTCGACACCGACGCGCTCACCGCCGACACGGCGGCCTTTCTCGACGCCCATCCGGTGCCCCAAGGAGCGAACCAGGTTCGCCAGCACCTCGAGCGGCAGCGCATCAACGCTGCCTTCCGCCGTCGCGAGTCCGGCCGTCTGCGCGCCGATCCGGCGCACGCGGGCTAGGAGTCGAGTCGGGACTGCAGCCGCTCGACGGCCTCGCGCAGATAGAGCACTTCGTGTCGCATCGTCGAGAACTCAGCGACCGCTGGCTCGGTTCGCCGGATGAGTCCGTGGTGGTGCGCGATCGCATCGGTGAGGGGATCGACGGTGCTCGCCAGGCGATCCACCTCGGCCCGCACCGCCTCGGTGGCGACCCGCGATTCGTCAACCTCGGCTCGGAGTGTGACCAGCTGTCGGTCACCCTCGAACCCGTTGCGGACTGCGGCCGAGAGCGCCTGCTGGCGCTGGACGAGCACCAGCGAGATCTTGAGCGCCACGAGAGCGACCCCACCGATGAGCAGCACCGATCCGGCTCTGGCGACCGAGTGGTCGACGAAGGCCAGCGCCGCGGCCGCGCCGATCGCCGCCACCGCCAGCACCTGCGCTGCGGCCCGCATCTTCCGATCGGCGAGTAGGTCGAGGAGACGGTTCATCCGGGTGCGAATCCTACCCGGCGGAGCGGGGTGGGCTTCGGAGTGATCCCGAGCCGTTCCATGGTCCGGGCCTCGAGGCGACGACAGGCCTCGTAGAGGGCCACGTCTTCGGGTGATTCGGCCCGGATCGCGTCGGCGAGATCCGGGGTCAGGGTGAGGTGGCGTTCGATCGTCACCCCGGTCGCGTTCGACCGCTCGGGCACGGCCGGTTCGAGCCCCATCGCGCCGAACAGCGCCGGCGCCAGCGCGTCCATCGACTCCGTGGTCCCCACCATCCACATGCCGACCAGCTCCGCCAGGATCGCCGAGAGCTGAAGCTTCCGGGCGGTCAGGCCGAGACACTTGCCGAGGAACCCGGTGATGGGGTTGTCGGAGGCCTCCGAGAGGAACTCCTCGAACGACGGCACCGGCGCGCCATCTAGTGCTTGCATGGTGCACCTCCAGTTGTAGTGCGAGACCATCCTCGCCGCGGGTTCGCGGATGAAGACCACCTCGCGGATCGTGCGTTCGGGGAACAGTTCGGCAAAGTCGCGGGTCAGTGGATGGCCACCGAGCGATCGCAACCGATCGCGCTCGGCCGAGCTCAGTGAAGCCACCGCGTCGATCGTGAGGGCCGCCGGTCGGAACCACCGACCGAGGTGGACGAAGTCGAGATCGCGGACGAGGTGCCGGTCGAGGTGGTCGCGGATCGTCTGCCCACCGGTTTTCGGCACGTGGTAGAGGAAGTAGAGGTGCGTCACGGTGCCTCGAGATGGTGGTTCCGGACGAAGGCGGCGAGGTCGCGGCGGGCCCGGTGCCGCGCCAGGAACTCGCCGAGACGCTCCTCGACGTGGCGCCGGCTCACCGGTTGATCGACGTTCGACTTCGCCCGTTCCTTCTGGTTGACGCGGCCGGCAATCGTCTCCTCGAGGTTGCGCGGCACGGCGACGTCGAGCGCCTCGAACAGCGCCCGGGCGCCCTCGGCCCCGGTGATCTCCTCGAGGCGGGCGTCGACCCATGTGACGGCCGGAGCCAGCTCGCGGAGCCGACTGGTTCGGTTCTCGATGTCGACCAGGTAGCCGAAGATGAGATCGAACTGATCGTCGACCTCGTCGAGCGAGAGCGGGAAGGCCGACCCGGGCACCGTCGGAGGGATCATCCAGTCGTACCAAGGGAGCAGGCGGGGACCGAGGAAGTCCAGCTGGAAGAAGCTCCTGGCGACATCGACGGGGTCGCGACGGAGCACGACGACCGACAGCCGATCATGGGCGAACTCGTCGAACACCACGTCGGCGAAGGTCTTCACGAACATGTGGCTCGTGTCGGCGTAGACCCGTCCCGGCGGGATTCGGGCGACCTCGCTGCGGAGCGCGTCGACCTTCACGAGGCGGTCGGTGTACGACGCCATGCGCGGCTCGTAGGCGATGCGACGCGTCCACGCGCCCGTCATCTGGGGTGGCCGTTCGTGGCCGGCCGAGACCGTCCGTGACTCGTCGAGCAGGCTCGCCAGATACTCGGATCCGACCCTCCCGCTGTTCGCCGAGAAGACCATCCGGGGCTCCACGCGAGCCTGGGGTCGCGTCCCGTAGGCAACCGTCGCCGTCTGCGCCGGTCGGGCTGAGACCTCGGTGCCGGCATCGATCGCGTCGAGGAACGGGCCGACGCTGAGCAGCCGGGACACCCGCGCCCGGCCGAATCGCGCCACGAGTTCGCGGGCGAGGGCCAGGACCTGGGACTCGTTCCACTTCTCGTAGTCGGCGAGTTTCGGATTGGTCCACACCCGGTCGTCGCCGACATGGAAGGTGGCGTGGAGATCGCCGAAGTTGCGGTAGTTCTCGGCGTTGAGCTGCAGCTGCCAGAGCAGGGTGCGGGCGACCCACCGCACGCCGAGCGCGACATCGCACGGAATCAGCCGCTCGACGATCTCCGACGACATCACGAAGCAGTCGTGACCCGGATGCACGGTGCCCTCGGCGGTCGAGAACCGGGCCAACGAGGACCCCCGGAACCGCGGTTGCACGGTGCGTCGGGTGATGGAGAATGCGTCGTGGCCTTCGTCGGCGATCTCCGCGACCAACTCGTAGAACAGCGGTTGCACCGCGATGTCGACGTTGGTGACGACCGCAACGTCGTAGTCGGACGGATCGCCGAGCGCCGCGAGCACGTCCGAGAGCAACGGCAGCCGGCGGGTGACCTCGAACTCGCCGAGGTCGAGCACCGACCGGTCCAGCGTCGGGCAGTCGGTGACCCACTCGCAGTCGATCGGTTCGTCGCGGAACCGCACGGCTCGAACCTCGACCTCGACTCCGTCGCCGACGCACCGGAGCGCCCGTTCGACCGACCGGAGGGTGAGTTCCTGGGCCTGGACCAGTTCGGCCGGCGCCGAGGGCCCGACAGTGGGGATGACGTGTCGAATTCGCACCTTCGACAATCCTATCCCCGGCCCCGGTTGCTCAGGAACGCATCGGCGAAAGCCGATAGCTGATCGTGGCCCCGACCCTCCCCTTCACCGGTCTCCCGTCCCTCGAGGTCTTCGCCGTCGAAGACCGCGCCGCGCAGCTCGTGTGGCGCGATCTCGCCGACGGCGAACTCGGCGTGGTGGTCGACGGCCGCCACTCGACCCTCGGTCCCGGTGGCCGGGTGGGCGCGGCCGAGATCACCGGATTGGAGCCGGGTCGACCCAACCGGGTCGACGTGACGCTCGACGGGCGGGTGTTCACGTCCCGGACGATCACGACCACACCGTCGCTCCCCGGGCCCCCGCTCGCCCGGATCGCGACCATCAGCGACCTGCACCTCGGCGAGGCCGGATTCGGGCTCTTCAAGGAGATGCGCGAGTCGGGCACACACGACCGGGAGTACCCGTTGCGTTGTGCACAGGCAGCCGCCCGCGAGGCGACCGCCTGGGGCGCCGACCTGCTCGTCATCAAGGGCGACATCACCGAACTCGGCCAGCCCGACCAGTGGGAGCAGTTCGACGAACTCCTCGACTCCATCACCATTCCGGTCGTGGCGATCCCCGGCAACCACGACACGTTCGCGAAGCCCGGCTCGCTCGACGCCACCGAGGAGCTGCGGCGGCGCGGCCTCTTCCCCGAGACCATCCAGACGCGGGATCTCCCTGGCGTACGGATCGTGACGGCCGATACGACCACGCCCCGGCACACCTGGGGGCGGATCCGGCACATCGCCGACTCTCTGTGCGCTGCGGTCGACAGCGACCTCCCGGTCCTGCTGTTGCTGCACCACCATCTGGAGACGCATCACTATCCGCGGATCTGGCCGCTGGGCACCCCGAAACGCCAGGCGGCCTCGGTGCTGGCCGGCCTCGTCGCGGCGAACCCCGACCTCCTCATCTCCTCGGGCCACACCCATCGCAACCGGGCGAGGCTCCACGAGAGCGCCGTCATCACCGAGGTCGGGGCAACCAAGGACCACCCGGGCGTGTGGGCCGGCTATGCCGCCCACGCCGTCGGGATTCGCCAGGTCGTCCGCCGGGTGGCCGAGCCGACCTGCATCGCGTGGAACGACCGAACCCATGCCGCGGTGGGGGGCATCTGGGGCAAGTGGTCTCCCGGCCGCATCGGTGACCGGTCGTTCGCCCACACTTGGTCGCGCCCGCCGGCGTCCCCGTCCCGCGACGCGGTGGCCGCCACACTGGACGCGTGACCTCCGCCGGCCCTGGATCCACCCGCTGGACCCATGTCGCCCTCCCCACCCGAAACCTCCAGGCCAGCCTCGACTGGTACGCGCGCTGGACTCCCCTGGTCTGCGTCCACGATCGTCGCGACGAAGACGGGAGCACCGCCTGGCTCGGCCACCCGGTCGACCCCGACGCGCCATCCCACCCGTTCGTGCTCGTGCTGATCGAGCAGGCCGACGACTACGACGAGGTCCGTACGGTGCTGTCGCCGCTCGCGCACCTCGGTTTCGAGATGCCCACCCGCGAGGCCGTCGACGAGATCGCGGCGCGGGCACGGGCCGAAGGGGTCCTGCATTGGGACGCCGTCGACCTCGGGCCACCCGTGGGCTACATCTGCGCGATCGTCGACCCCGACGGCAATGTCGTCGAGTTCAGCCACGACCAGGGTGTGTATGCGGCGGCCCAACAGGCCGACGGTCTCCCCTGATCAGGCGTCCTCGGCCAGCGTGTGCCCCATCCGGTCGCGCTTGGTCTGCAGGTAGCGCACGTTCTCGGGATTCGATTCGATCTCGATCGAGACGCGTTCGGCGATCTCGAGGTCGTAGCCCTCGAGTCCACCGAGCTTCGTGGGGTTGTTGGTCATCAGCCGCATGGCCGTGATGCCCAGGTCGGCGAGGATGTTGGCCCCGACGCCGTACTCGCGGGAGTCGATCGGAAGGCCCTGGGCTTCGTTGGCCTCGACGGTGTCCATCCCGGAGTCCTGCAGAGCGTAGGCCCGCAGCTTGTGACCGATGCCGATTCCCCGGCCTTCGTGGCCACGGAGATAGACGAGGACCCCTCGACCCTCCTCGGCGATCTTCTGGAGTGCGGTCTGGAGCTGGGGCCCACAGTCGCAGCGGACCGAGGCGAGGATGTCGCCGGTCAGGCACTCGCTGTGAACCCGCACCAACGGTGGATCGCCCCCCTCCACGTCGCCCATGACATAGGCGACGTGTTCGACACCGTCGAGCACGGAGCGGTAGGCGTGGGCCATGAAGTCTCCGTAGGTGGTGGGCACGCGGGCTGCCCCGAAGTGCTCCACGAGCTTCTCGCGACGGCGGCGGTGCCGGATCAGGTCGGCGATCGAGATCAGCCGCAGGCCCCATCGATCGGCGAACTCGCGGCAGTCGGCGAGGCGGAGCATCGTGCCGTCGTCGTTGGTCATCTCACAGATCGCAGCG
Source organism: Acidimicrobiales bacterium (assembly GCA_040263275.1). Taxonomy (GTDB): domain Bacteria; phylum Actinomycetota; class Acidimicrobiia; order Acidimicrobiales; family Aldehydirespiratoraceae; genus JAJRXC01. The sequence goes on along the minus strand of JBDQKM010000110.1, from coordinate 5,860 downwards.
ACCTCGGCCCGGCCCGAGAGCCGGCACAGGTCGACCGCGGCCTCGGTGTGGCCGGCGCGCTTGAGCACACCGCCGGGACGGGCCCGCAGAGGGAAGATGTGGCCGGGACGGCTGAACTCCCGCGGCGACCGGTCGGGGTCGGCCAGCGCGGCGACGGTACGGGCACGGTCGGCCGCGGAGATGCCGGTGGAGTTGCCGGCCACGAGGTCGATCGTGACGGTGAAGGCGGTGCGGTGTGCCTCGGTGTTCTCGGTGACCATCAGCGGCAGCTGCAGGCGATCGGCGTGTTGTTCCGTCATCGGGGCGCAGATCACGCCGCTGGTGTGGCGGACCATCCAGGCCATCTTCTCTTCGGTGATGGCGTCGGCCGCGATGATCAGGTCGCCTTCGTTCTCGCGGTCCTCGTCGTCGACCACGACGAGGAACTCGCCGCGCCTGAACGCTTCGATCGCGTCGTCGATCGTGTCGAGTTGCGTCATGGTGAAGATCTCCGGTTCAGAGCGAGGGCCGGGCGAGGCGCTCGACATATTTGGCCAGCACGTCGGCTTCGACGTTGACGGCGTCTCCCACGGTACGCCGTCCGAGCGTGGTGACCTCATGCGTGTGGGGGATGACGGCGATGGAGAAGCTGGTCGCATCGACGGACGCCACGGTGAGGCTGATGCCGTCGAGGGCCACGCTCCCCTTCTCGACCACATAGGCGGCCAGGCTCGGCGGGAGCGCGAAGGTGTAGCGATAGGAGCCGTCGTCGAGTTCGGTGACGGAGGTGATGGTGGCCGTTGCGTCGACATGCCCCTGCACGACATGGCCGCCGTAGCGACCGTTGGCGGCCAGGGGGCGTTCGAGGTTGACGGCATCACCCGGGGCGAGGTTGCCGATGTTCGTGCGTTCGAGGGTCTCGGGCACGGCGTCGGCGGCCCAGGAGTCGCCGTCGAACTCGACGACGGTGAGACAGCAGCCGTTGACGGCGATGGATGCGCCCAACTCGGCGTCGGAGAGCACGAGAGCGGCCTCGATCACCACTCGAGCGCCATCGCCCACCGGGGTCACGGAACGAACCGTACCCACTTCTTCGACCAGTCCCGTGAACATTTCTAGAACATGTTCTAGTAATTGCCGAGGACTGTCAAGGCGTTGGCGATGTCGGTCTCGAGCTGGGCGACCAGCTGATCGATGCCGTCGAACTTGCGCTCGCTGCGGAGGAACTCGACGAACGACACGTCGATCTGCTCGCCGTAGAGGTCGCCGTCGAACCCGATCAGGTGCGCTTCGAGCAACGATTGCTCGGTGTGTTCGTAGAAGGTCGGGCGGCGGCCGATGTTGATCGCACAGGGATGACGATCGCCGTTCCTGCGCCGGCACCAACCGGCATAGACCGCATCGGCCGGCCATGCCATCACGTTGGGAACCGGAAGGTTGGCCGTGGGGAACCCGATGCCGCTCCCCCGCTGATCGCCGTGTTCGACGACACCGCGCACGGTGTAGGGCCGGCCGAGCATCGCGGCGGCCCGAGCGACGTCACCACCGGCGAGGGCACGCCGGATCTTGGTCGACGACACCGGCTCGCGGGCGTCGTCGCGGTGGCGGATCAGATCGAGTGCGTGCACCTCGAAGCCCCGCTGTTCGCCCATCTCCCGCAAGCCCTCGACATTGCCGCTCCGACCCTTGCCGAAATGGAAGTCCTCGCCCACGACGATGGCCCGCGCGTGGAGCGAATCGAGGAACACCTCCTCGACGAAGACCTCGGGGTGGGTGGACGCCCGGTCCTCGTCGAAGCGGACGACATAGGTGTAGTCGATGCCCTGCTCGGCGATGAGCTCGAGCTTCTGCTCCAGCGTGGTCAACAGGCGCGGGGCGCTCTCGGGACGCACGACGTGGGCAGGATGGGCGTCGAAGGTCACCACCGCCGAGGCGACACCGAGCCGTTCGGCCACGCCGCGGACCTGACGGAAGACCTCCTGGTGCCCGATGTGCACCCCATCGAAAACGCCGATCGTGGCGGCGACCGCCACCGAGGGCGGCAGCGTGTCGATCGGGTCGCGCAGGATCTCCATCGTCACGACGCTATCGGGGGATCACCAACGACGGCTTCGTCGCCCCCTTGTGGTCCTCGTAGACCGCCAGCAGCTCACCATCGGCATCACAGACGGCCCAGGGGCCGGGCCGATCACTCACGCCGAGCCGAGAGCGGTCGAGCAGCTTCCCGTGGCCGATCTCGACCGCGAGCTCGTCGTCGACGGTCACCTGGTCGACGTGCCGGACGGCATCGGCGATCGGCCGCAGCGTGGGTGCCTCGATGGTGCCGGCGTCATCGAGCGTGAACCCGCCCACGGCGGTTCGCCGGAGGGCGCGGAGGTGGGCGCCACCGCCCAGGGCCGCGCCGAGGTCGGCGGCGAGCGTGCGCACATAGGTGCCCGACGAGCAGTCGACCTCGCAGCGCCACACACCCGGCTCGCCGGGAAGCGGCTCGACGTCGAAGCGGTGCACGACGACCGGTCGTGGTGGCCGGTCGACCTCCTTGCCCTCCCGGGCGAGTTGATGGAGCCGTTTCCCGTCGATCTTCACCGCGGAGACCATCGGCGGGATCTGCTCGATGGCCCCCGTGAGCGGGACTGTCGCGGCCCGCACCTGCGCATCGGTCACCGCCGACATGTCGTGCGTCGCCGTCACCTCGCCGGCGGCATCGAGCGTCGAGGTCTCGATCCCGAGCACGATCTCACCCACGTACGACTTCGGCAGCTCGGTCAGGAACCGCAGCAGGCGGGTGGCCTTGCCCACGCCGAGCACGAGCACGCCGGTGGCATCCGGGTCGAGGGTGCCGCTGTGCCCCACCTTGCGGGTGCCCAGCACTCCCCTGCTCTTCGCCACGACGTCGTGGCTGGTCCAGCCGGCCGGCGTGTCGATCACGACCACGCCGTGGGGACCCTCGTCCTTCTTCGCCATCGGCTCAGTCGTCGTCGAGGTCGGGAACCGGGGGGCGGTCGTCGCTGCGCAGCAGTGTCTCGATGCGCTCGGCCGAGCGCAACGTGGTGTCGGCCCGGAACTCGAGCTCGGGGGTCTTGCGCAGCCGGGCCTGGCTGCCGACCGCCTTGCGCAGGCGGCCGCGATACTCGTCGAAGGCCTCGGCGACCGCGTCGTCGTCCTCGCCGTCGAGTGTCGTGAACCAACAGACGGCGCGGTGCAGCTCGCGGTCCACATCGACCGTCGTGAGCGAGACCAGTGTGAGGCGGTCGTCGTCGAACCCCTCGAGCTCCTCGGCCAGGATCCGCTTGATCAGCTCGCCCACCCGAGCGGTGCGGTTCGCGCTCGCCGGGTTGCCCCGTCGCCCTCGCTTGTTGCCCTTGCCGGCCATCAGTTCTCCTCGAGCCAGTGCGTCGCCGCACCCAGCACTTCGATCTCGGGAAACGACCAGACGAATCGCTCCGCCTCGTCCATCACCTGCTCGGCGTGCGACGGCGATGCGGAGACCACCGCCAGGCCGATCGCCGCACGTTGCCACAGATCCTGATGGTCGACCTCGGACACCGCCACCGGATGCCGGTTCCGGAGCCCGTCGATCACCGGCCGCAACGCCGATCGCTTGTCCTTCAGCGACTGGCAGTGCGGCAGCCGGAGATCGAGCTCGACCGCGAGGACGTGCACGCTACGAGTCGAGCGTTCGCGCGATCTCGCGCTCCTCGTAGGTCTCGATCACGTCGCCTTCCTTGAGGTCCTGGAAGTCGGACAGACCGATGCCGCACTCGTAGCCCGCGGCGACCTCGGTCGCATCGTCCTTGAAGCGGCGGAGCGACTGGACCGTGCCCTTCCAGATGATCGTGCCCTCGCGGAGGAAACGAACCTTGGAGTTTCGGGTGATGACCCCGTTGGTGACGTAGCAACCGGCGATCTTGCCGATCCGCGGCACGCTGAAGATCTCGCGCACCTCGGCATCGCCCGTGACGACCTCTTCGAATTCGGGGGCGAGCATGCCGACCATCGCCGCTTCGATGTCTTCGAGCAGCTTGTAGATGATCTCGTAGGTGCGGATCTCGACACCCTCGAGCTCGGCCAGGTCGCGGGCCTTGCGCTCGGGACGCACATTGAAGCCGATGATCGTGGCGTTTGACGCCGCGGCCAGCTGGATGTCGTTCTCGGTGATGCCGCCGACCCCGCGGTGCACGAAGCCGATCTTCACCTCGTCGCGTTCGAGCTTGCGCAGCGACTCGGTGACGGCTTCGAGCGAACCGTTGACGTCGGCCTTGATGACCATGTTGAGCGTGGCGGCTTCGCCCCGCTTGATCTGCTCGAAGATGTCTTCCAGCTTGGCTCCGCCCGAGAGGGCGTGGGCCTCACGACCGAGGCTCGACTGACGCTGCCAGTGTTCGCGGGTGTCGGCCACGCGGTTGGCGACCTTCTCGCTGGGAGCGACGACGAACTCGTCGCCCGCAGCCGCGACTTCGCTGAGACCGAGGATCTGCACCGGAGTTGACGGGCCGGCCTCCGTGACGTTCTCACCGTGGTCGTTGATGAGCGCACGGACGCGTCCCCAGGCCGCGCCGGCCACCATCGGGTCGCCCACCTTGAGCGTGCCGCGCTGGACCAGGACCGTGGCCACGGGGCCGCGGCCGATGTCGAGATTGGCTTCGAGCACCACGCCAGAGGCGCGTCCCCCGGCGCTGGCGCGCAGGTCCTCCACCTCGGCGACGAGGAGCAGGTGATCGAGGAGATCGTCGACGCCCACGTTCTGCAGGGCCGAGACCTCCTGGAAGATGGTCTCACCGCCCCACGCTTCCGGCACGAGACCGTGCTCGGCCACACCGGCGATCGCCTTCTGCGGATCGGCGTTCTCACGATCGATCTTGTTGACCGCCACCACGATCGGCACCTCGGCCGCCTTGGCGTGGTTGATCGCCTCGATCGTCTGCGGCATCACGCCGTCGTCGGCCGCGACCATGAGGATCACGATGTCGGTCGCACCTGCGCCGCGGGCCCGCATCGCGGTGAAGGCCTCGTGACCGGGCGTGTCGATGAAGGTGATCTTCTGCCCGTCGCGCTCGACCTGGTAGGCGCCGATGTGCTGGGTGATGCCACCGGCCTCACCCTCGACCACGTTGGCATTGCGGATTCGGTCGAGCAGCAGCGTCTTGCCGTGGTCGACGTGGCCCATGACGGTGATGACCGGTGGACGCAAGGGCGCGTCGTCGTCTTCGGCAGAGACCTCGAGCAGCTTCTGCAGCTCGACTTCCTGCTCTTCGCCCGGGTCGACGAGACGGATCTCGGCCCCGATGTCGTCGGCGAACAGCTCGATCATCTCGTCGGACAACGACTGGGTGGCCGTGACCATGTCGCCGGCCTCCATCATGAATCGCACGACGTCGGCGGCCGTCCGGTTCAGCTTCGGACCGAGATCAAGCGCCGTCGATGCCCGCTCGATGACGATCTCGCCGTCGGGGACGGGTGCGTCATCGGGCGTGTAGGCCGGCGCGTCCATCGGCTGGAGTTCTTCGCGATTGCGACGGCGACGTCCGCCCTTGCGGCGCGGCGGACGACGTCCCTGGTTGGGACCGCCCGGGCCACCACGGCCACCGCCGGGGCCACCACGACCGGGGGCACCGGCACCGGGGACCTGCTCGCGCGGGCCGCCGGAGGGCCGACGACCGCCAGGCATACCGCCACCGCTGGGGCCGCTACGCGACGGCTCGTTGCCGGAAGTACGGGGACCGCGTCCGCCGGGTGGCGGCGGGATCGCACGGCCGGTCGAGGATCGCGGCGGGGGCGGAATCGGCTTGCCCGACGTGGAGGTCGGGGCATCGCCCGGCTTCACGTTGGGGTTGATCGCCACCTTCTTGACGACCTTCTTCACGACCTTCTTGACGACCTT
>JBDQKM010000109.1:0-11719 GCA_040263275.1 Acidimicrobiales bacterium | reverse complement strand
GGTCGGCGTGGTCCTCGTGGTGCTCGCCGTCGCATTCGCGGTGAGCACCGCCATCTCGCGCGGGTGGATCGGCGCCGAACTGCAGCTCACGGGTGCCGTGGGGCTGTCGGTTGCCCTGATCATGACCGGGTTCCGCCTGCGGGTCGACCGCATGCCCTGGGCGCATGCGTTGTGCTCCGGCGGCGTGGCGGCACTGTTCACCACCTTCGCATCCGACCTGTTCGTCAACCAGACGAGCACCGACGCCGCCTTCGTCTTCGTGGCGGCGACGGCTGCGACCGGCTTCGTCGTGAGCCGCCTCGTGCCGTCGGAGTGGGTCGGGGTGATCGCCCTGGCCGGCGCGCTCGTCGCGTGGTTCGTGATCGGCGACGGAGACCCGCCGTTCGGATCGACGCTGGCCGTGACCGCCGCGGTGAGCGGTGTCGCCGTCGTGCTGTCCCTCGACCGGGGTTGGTTCGGGCTCCGCCTGCTCGGCCACGTCACCGCACTGGCCCTGCTGCTGGGGCTCGCCTCGGATGGCGACACCGGGGCGCGTGGCGCTGCGATCCTCGTTGTGGCGGCACTGGTCTTCGTGTCACTCGCCCGTGTGCCGAGCATCGGTGAACTCGACGATCCCTGGCAGCAGGCCGAGGTCCAACTGGCGATGCTCTCGGCGCCCTGGGCGGTGGCGGTGCTGGCCGGCGTGTTCGATCTCGTCGACGACACCGAGGTGGGGGTCGTGGCTTTCGCCGTTGCCGCGGCGAGTGGGGCGCTCACCTTCGCCGTCGGCGGTCAGATTCGCCGCGCCCACCTCCTGTCGCTGCTCATCGGGATCAGCGTGTCTCTCTCGATCGGGCTCGGCGCGGTGTTGGGGACTGATGCATTCTTCGTGGCGATGGCAGTCCAGGGTGCGGGCCTGCTCGAACTCGACCGTCCGATGGGGCCGAGTATCCGCATTCGGATCAATGGCGGGATCCTGATCGTCCTTGCTGCCTCGTTCGCGTTCGGCGACGGAATCGAAGCCTGGGAGGTCGACGCCGCGATCGGGGTCGACTTCGCCCATCTCGCCATCGTGGTGGTCCTGGGCGCCGCCGTGCTGAGGATCGCGCACGAGGCGATTCGCGTCGTCGGGGCGGTGGTGGTGCTCTCGCTGCTGTTGATCTGGCTTGGTTCCGTCCTCGTCCACGTGTCCGAAGGTCAGGCGGTGGTGTCGGTGTCGTGGGCCGTGGTCGGCACCGCGCTGCTCGTGGCCGGTGCGGTGCGCAAGATGCCGGACATCGCCGCGGCCGGACTCGCCGTGCTCGCCCTCACCGTCGGGAAGTTGCTGGTCGTCGACATGCAGGAGGTCGACGCCCTCTGGCGGGCCGGCCTGTTCCTGCTCGTGGGCCTGGGTCTGCTCCGTCTCGGCTTCCTCCTGCCACGACTCGCCGGGGCTGTCGAGCACCCCCAGGGCTAGAGTGTCGCGTGGCTTCCGCGGCCCCTGCCGATGAGTTCACCAGCGACGAGATCATGGCAATCGCCGGTGGTCTGGTCGCCGCCGTGGCGCCTGGCGACGAGCTGGAGCCCGTGCAGCACAGCCTCCTCGGAGAGATCCTCGCCGCGATGTTCGGGGTCGATGTCGATCTTGCTGGTGTGGATCGCCTGGATCCGGAGAGGCTCGCTGTCGCGCTCGAGCCTCGAACGCAGGAGTTCCGGCATCGTCTGGTGCATCTCATGGTCCTGGGCGAGCTGATCCTGCGGCCGATCCCTCCGGCGGTCGCCCGCCGGGTGTCGGACTACGCCGATGCGTTGGTCGTCGATGACAAGTTCGTGCGGGTCGCGCGTCGCTATGCCCAGGGTGCGTTCGGCCTGGCGTGGATGGATCTCCACCAGAGCGGTTTCGCCGAGCACTGGGAGTCGGCCCGCTCCGATCAGCTCAAGACCGACGTGCGACTACCCGACCAGCTCTCGCCGGGCATCGAGGATCCGGCCCTGGCCGATGCCTGGGCGGCCTTCGAACACCTCGACGGCGACACCCTCGGCCGTCAGGTCTGGGACATGTACCACGGGCGGGGATTCGCTGTGCCCGGCTCCACCGGCGGCGCGTCCGCCTATCTCGCCCAGCACGACTTCGTCCACGTGCTCGCCGACTACGGCACCAACCTCCACGGCGAGATCGAAGTGTTCTCCCTGATCGGATTCGCCGACCCGGACCCGAAAGGCTTCGCATGGCTGACCACGCTGATCGGGCTCTTCGAGACCGGCTACGTGGCCGACGCCGGATTCTTCTCGGGAGACCTGAAGGAGAAGCGGCTCGACAGCAACGACATGCACATCAGGCTGGCCGACGCGTTGTCCTGAGGCGCAGCGATCCGCCGGGGGTTGGGAACCGACCTGCTCGACGTCGACTATCACGAGCTCGCGGACCTGCCGGTCGACGAGGCTCGCCGGGAGAGCGTTCCCCCCGAAGTCGGCGAAGGCGGTCGCGGCCGGCAGCGTCGGCGCGTTCGCCAAGGACGGCATGTCGATGATCCAGCAGGCGTACGCCGCGTCGCTCGGCGCCGACGAATGACCCAAGACCCACGGAGTTCCCGATGAAGTTCAGCCAAGCGATCAGAGTGCGTGCCGCCGATCCCGACCAGCTGATCGAACTGCTCGCCGAGTGGGACCGGGGCCAGGCCGCCGACGAGATCATGGGGTACATCGGCACCCGGCTGTTGGCCGATCGCGACAGTCCGGGCGACTACATGATCCTGGCTGAGTTCGCGGAAGTCGACGGCGACCTCACCGCCGCGGAGGAGGCCGAGCGCAACAACCAGCGAGAACGAACCGAGGCCTGGGCCCGCAAGCTCCGTGAACTGGTCGAGGGCGAACCCGAATGGGTGCACTACGACGAGTACTACCGCACCGGTCTCACCGGCGACCTTCGGACGGGCTGAGCGCGGCGGCGCGCTCAGGGAGTGACGGGTTCGGTGCGGGTGATGTCGTCGGCGTGCAGCATGGCATCGGTCAGCACCGTCAGCAGCTCACCTCGGAGAGCCGGGTCGGCGCCGGCCGCGGCGAGGTTGGTCATCTCGTCGGGGTCGGACTCGAGGTCGTAGAGCATCTCGAATCCCTCGCTGTCACGGGTGAAGCGGTGGGTGTCGGTGACGATCGTCCGGGTCTTGAGCGGCACCGGTCGGCCACTCTCCGACGCCGGGAAGTCCTCTTCCACCAGGACATGGTCGCGAACGGTGGCCACCGGGTCGTCGAGGACCGGCACGAGGCTCGTGCCCTGCATGCCCTGCGGCGGTGTCACGCCGCACAGGTCGAGGATGGTGGCCGGGAGATCGATGCTCGCCGCCAGCGATCCCGTGCGGTGGCCCAGGCGTTCGGGGGTGCGCACGACCATCGGGACCTGCAGGCAGCCCCGGAAGTGCATGACCAGCTTCAGGATCAGCCCGTGGTCGCCCATCATGTCGCCGTGGTCGCTGGTGAAGACGACGATGGTGTCGTCGAGCGCGTCGAGCCGTTCGAGCGCGGCCATGATCCGGCCCACCCCGTGGTCGATCGCCTCGATCATCCCGTAGGTCGCCGCGATGGCCGCTCGGGCCTGGTCCGGCGTGGGGCCGAACGGCACGACGTACTGGCCGTGGCTGTTGACGTCGGCCGGGAGCCGGCGCAGCGCCCGCAGGTGCCCGGGCCAGTCCTCGCCGGGGTCGTCGAAGGTGGCGGGGAGGTCGATGTCGGCCGGGTCGTGGCGACTGAACCACGGCTCGGGGGGCGAGAGCGGATGGTGGGGATCGGGGAACGAGCACCAGACCATCCACGGGTCGTCGTCGGCCTCCGCCGACTCGATCGCCGCGATCGTGCGTTCGGTCACGAACGAGGTGGACGACACCTCGTCGGGGAAGGGCGCGGGGAAGATCTGCCACCACTCGGGTGAGCGCCCGGGGATGTCGGCCGTCGGGTCCATGTTGCCGCGGAGCATGTCGTGGGCGACGCCCTTCTCGCGGGCCCAGCGGTAGTGGTGCGCGCCCACATGGGCGCCGTGGCCGACGGTGAACTCGACGCGGCCGAATCCGTAGAAGTCATCGGGATCCTCGAGCTCGTCCAGTTCGTATCGCTCGTGGTGCTCGACGGCATCCCAGCGCTCGGCGAACGGCGACGTGCGGCCCGGCACCCCGCCGAGATCGGCGACCGCGTCGCGGCTCTCGCCGTGTTGGAGGTGCGACTTGCCGACGTGCGCGGTGCGCCAGCCCTCGTCGCGCAGTCGGGACACGAAGGTGGTGTGGTGGGGCTCGAGGGAACGGTCGTTGAAGATCACGCCGTGGGCCGACGGCATGAGTCCGGTCATCAGCGTCGAGCGGTTGGGCATGCAGACCGGATTGTTGACGTAGGCGCGCTCGAAGACGGTGCCGTCGGCTGCGAGTGCGTCGATGTGGGGAGTACGCACCACCGCGTTGCCGGCGAAGCCGAGGTGGTCGGCCCGGAGCTGGTCGCAGATCACGAAGAGGACGTTGGGGCGATCTGACTCGGTCATGCGGGCTCCGGTGGCGGGAAGAGGGAGGCCAGTGTCGCGTCGATCTCGCCCAGCGGCACGCGGGCCGCGACGTGCTGGTCGGGCCGAACCACGAGTGCCTGGTCGGGGGAGAGCGAGAACGAGTCGACCCAGACGGGATCGGGCACCGAGAGGATTGTTATCGGCCGCGCTTCGTCGAGGGCCGGTCGAGCGGCGCCGGCCGCCACCAGCACCGTGGGATGGATCGGATCGACCAGGTCGAGGGTCGACGTCTCGTCGGGGAGCCAGGCGTGGGGGAGACGGCCACCGGGCCGGGTGGACGGTTCGTAGTCGCGGGCCGGTTCGGCCGGCATCGGCGCGGGCGTGCCGTCGTCGACCACCAGGGGACCGTCGTAGACGTGGCCGAGCTGGAGGCCGAGCAGGTCGAAATGGGTGGCCTGGTCGGCGATGGCGGCCTCGACGGCGGCTCGACGCGAGGGGTCCGCCAGCACCGCGGCCACGGGGTCGGCCCCGAACGCGGCCGGCACCTCGGCGAGCCCGAGGGCGTTGATCAACGACTGGTCACAGTTGAAGCGGGCCACCGGGCGACGTTCGTCCTCGTAGGTGTCGAGCACCGAGACGGGCGCCCATCCGGCCTCGACGGCCGCCAGCTTCCAGACCAGGTTGTGGGCGTCGGCCACGCCGCTGTTGAGCCCGAGGCCACCCGTGGGCGGGAAGCGGTGGGCGGCATCGCCCACGATGAAGATCCGACCCTGGCGGTACCGCTCCGCGACCTGAGCGCTCATGTGCCACATGGCCGTCGCGGCAATCTCGAACTCGGTGCCGGCGGCGAACTCGGGTGTCATCGCACTGGTGACCAGCGCCCGGCACCGGGCCTCGTCGAACGCCTCGATCGGCTCGGTCTCCGGATCCCAGTCGTGCATGTAGACCCACTCGCGGGTCATGCCGTGGGAGACGAACGCGCCGCCCGGCTCCGGGTCGATCAGGAAGTGCAACACTCCGGGGGGCGCCCCCGCGAGGGCGCTGAGGTCGCCTTTCAGATGGATCATGACGAACGACTGGATGGTGCGAGGGCCGTCCATCTCGATGCCCAGCCCGCGCCGGACGGCGCTGGCCGCGCCGTCGGCGCCGAGGAGCCACCCTGCGTCGAGCCGGTAGCGGCCGTCGGGGCCGTCGACGTCGACCTGCACCCGGTCGCCCGTGTCGGTCGCGCCGACGAAGGCGTGCCCGTAGCGGAGTTCGGGCACGGCGTCGGCGAGGATCGGCTCGGCATGGTGCTGGCTGAGGTTGCGCAGCGGGGTCGGGGTGATGTCGTACATCTCGTCGCCCTGACGCTCGAAGGGGAGCGACCCGATGATCTCGCCACCGAGGCGGGGGACGAAGTGGACCCAGCCCGCCTCGGCCGGTTCGTGGGCGGCGGCGAGCACCCGATCCATCGGCATTCCCGCCTGGCGCCAGATCTCGAGGGTGCGGGCGTTGACCACGTGGGCAGCCGGGGCCCGCTGCGGTCCGTCCCGGCGTTCGAGGACGATCGCCGTGAGCCCGGTCCGCTCGCACAGCCTGGCCGCGGTGAGCCCCGTGGGGCCGCCGCCGACGATGGCGACGTCGACCGACTCGGTCGCCGTCATCAGAACAGGCCCTCGTAGCTGCCGCCGTCGAGCTGCAAACTCTGGCCGCTCAGGTAGCCGGCCTGGGCGGAGCAGAGAAACGCGAATGCGTCACCGAACTCCTCGGGCCGCCCGAGACGGCCGGCCTTGATCGATGCCTCCTGCTCGGCGCGGGCTTCCTCGTGGGTGATGCCCTTCACGGCCATGGCCAACTCGGCCATCTGCTGTTGGCGGCCGGTGTCGAAGCGTTCCGGTAGGAGCTGGTTGATGGTGACGTTGTCGGCCACCGCCTCCTTCGACAGTCCCTTGAGCACCCCGGCCAGCCCGAGGCGGCTGCCGTGCGAGAGGCTCATCAGCGGGTTCGGCGACTTCACCATCGCCGAGCTCACTGCCACGATGCGCCCCCACCGTCGTTCGCGCATGCCGGGCAGCACCCGTTGCACGAACGCGAGCGGGCCGAGTAGCTGCTGGCTGACGGCCGCGTGCCACAGGTCGTCGTCGATCCGGCCGAACGGGGTGGGCGGCGGCCCCTCGCCGTTGAGCAGGACGATGTCGGGTTCGGGACACACGGCCAGAAGGGCCTCCTGGACCTCGGGCGTGGTCGAATCGCCCACCACGCCGCTGACGATCACCCCATGGGCGGCCTCGATCTGCGCGACGGCCGCGTCGACGTCGTCGGCGGTTCGTCCGTTGACCACGAGGTGCGCCCCCTCGCGGGCGATGCTCTCGGCACACGCCCGCCCCAATCCGCGGCTGGAGCCGAGGAGAATGGCGCGGCGGCCGGCGATGCCCAGGTCCATGGCCGGTCCTCAGGCCAGGCCGCGGGCGGCGCGGGCGGCGGCGATGTCGGGCAGGTCGTCCGGCTCGAAGAACCGAGGCGGTGGCTCGACCGGCCCCCAGACCGAGAAGCCGGCCGGACCGTCGGCCCCTTCCCAGTCGCGGCGGCAGTGGTCGCGCTCCCACGCCTCATCGTCGTGGATCTGATCCATGTCGCTGAAGAACTCGAAGGAGTTGCCCGCCGGGTCGGTCAGGTACCAGAACATGTTGGACCCGAGATTGTGGCGGCCGACGCCGACCAGGTGGGCATCGGGTCGCTCGGCCAGGACCGCGGTGCCGGCGGCACCGATCGCGTCGACGTCGTCGACCTCCATGGCGTAGTGGTTGAGGTAGCCGGTGGGTGCGGGGTGCAGGAGCAGATTGTGGTGGTCGGCCTCACAGCGCATGAAGGTGGCGACTCCGTTGAGGATCTGATCGGACACCCGGAAGCCGAGACCGTCGAGGTAGAAGTGCTGGCTCGCTTCGATGTCGGGACTGCCGAGCACGATGTGGCCGAGCCGGCGGGGGGCACGGGGTTCGGCGCGACCGGCCACGGCATCGGCTCGCTCGGTCGCCCGTGTCGTCTGCCCCGGCCCGTTGGTGGGTCGGGACGCCGCCGGCGTCAGCGGGGCCGGGGCGCCCACGTCGACGGTCACCGTGTGTCCGAGCACCGGGTCGGTGCACGTCAGAGTCGTGCCGGCGACGGTGGCCTCGACGCCCAGCTGCTCGAGTCGACCGGCGATCTCGGCGAGGTCGGTCTCGTGCTCGCAGCTCAGGTGGACGGCGGCGAGGTGACGGTGGTCGCCCTCGGCGATGCGCAGTTGGACCGGCCGGTCGGCCGTGCCGTAGACACCGTCGGCGGTTCGCGTCATGCCGCGTCGTTCCCAGAACTCGCCGAGCACCGACGGGTCGGCGCTTCGCAGTTCGATGTCGAGGAGTCCGTTGAGGGGCATCAGGCACCGGCTTTCGGGTTGACGGTCAGATAGTCGTTCACTCGCACACAGCGGTTGGTCATCTCGCCGATCCCGTCGATGCGGGTGGTGATCACGTCGCCCTCGGCGAGGAACAGGCCCTGCGTCGCGCCGATCCCGTCGGGCGTCCCGGTGAAGATGACGTCGCCGGTCTCGAGGGTGGTGATGTGGGACAGGTAGGCGACGAGTGCGGGCACGTCGAAGATCAGGTCGGCGGTCGTGCCGTCCTGGCGGATGTCGCCGTTGACCTCGCACACGATGCGGAGGTCGTCGCGGTCGGCCACCTCGTCGACCGAGACCACCACGGGGCCGATCGGGCCGAAGGTGTCGAACGACTTGGCCAGGTCGAAATGGGGAGGCGAGGCGGCGAACTGGGCGGGCCGGTCCGAGATGTCCTGTCCGATGGTGAGGCCGACGACGTGGTCCCAGGCATCGGCGGGGTCGATGTCCTTGCCGCCGGGGCCGATCACGACGACGAGTTCGCCTTCGTAGTCACAGCCGTCGGACCGCATCTCGACGGCGGCGGTCGGCCCGACGAGGCACGACGGGAACTTGCTGAAGATCAGCGGACTGTTCGGCACGTCCATCGATGCCTCGTCGGCATGGGTGGCGTAGTTGAGACCGACGGCGAACGACTTGGCGGGTCGGGGGACCGGTGGCCCGAGCGTCACATCGGCCAGTGCACCGGTGGGTTCGCGATCTGCGAGACCGGCGCTGATCTCCGCCAGCCGGTCGGGAACCGCGAGCGCGGCCATTGGATCGGGACCCACGTCGCCGCTGCTGGCCGACTCGAGGTCGTGGTAGTGATCGCCGCGGACGAGTGCGGCCCGTCCGTCGACGTTGGCGAGGCGGAATCCCATGGGGTGGTGGCTCCTTTGCGAACCGGACAAGTGGTCCTGGACAAGTCTATATCAGATGATAGAGAATGGTCAACACATGTCTGAACCGACCTCCTCTTCCCCTGCGGACTCGCCGGCCACTCGGCGACGTCAGGCCCGCGCCGACACCACCCGGCTGTCGTTGCTCGACGCCGCGGTCCACGAGTTCGCCGCGCATGGCTTCGAAGGCGCATCGACACGGGCGATCGCCACCCGGGCAGGCACCCACCAGCCGCAGATCAACTACCACTTCGAGTCCAAGGACGTACTCTGGCGGGCCGCCGTCGACCACGTCTTCGGCAAACTCGACGCCGCGCTCGACGCCCAACAGTTCGCGGGAATCGGAGCGGACGAGATCACCCGGGAGCGCCTCGCCGACGCGATTCGCGCCATCGTGCGGGCGGTGGCCCACCTGCCGGAGCTGAACCGGATCATGATCCAGGAGGCGACGGCCGATTCCGATCGGTTGGCGTGGATCGTCGAGCGCCACACGCGCGGCCGCTACGACCTCCTCTCCGAGGCATGGACTTCGTTGCGCACCAGAGGGCTCGTGGCCGACATCGACGAGACCGTCGTCTACTACGCGCTCATCGGTGCGTCGTCGCTCGCCTACGTCAATGCGCCCGAGGCGCGGCATCTGCTCGGACCCGGCGCGATCGACGACGCGTTCGTCGAGGCCCACGCCAACGCGCTGGTCACCATGTTCCTCGGCCCTGATCCGAAAGGCCGCCCGTGAGCCAACCTGTTGATGTTCTCGTCGTCGGCGGTGGCCCCGTCGGCGTCACCACCGCGCTCCTGATGGCGCGACGCGGGCTCTCGGTGCGGGTGCTGGAGCGAGCCACGGAGATCTACGACCTGCCCCGGGCCATCGTCATGGACGACGAGATCCAGCGCGTCTTTCAGGGTGTCGGCCTGATCGACGAGCTGCGGGAGATCACCACGCCCGGCCGTGGAGCCGAGTTCGTGAGCGTCGACGGTCATCGTCACGTGGGCATCGAGCTCCCGCCCGACGCTGCCTGGCCGCTCGCCCATCACCCGATCGTGACCTACCACCAGCCCCAGCTCGAGGCATGGCTGCGGGCGTCGGCACTCGATGCCGGGGTCGAGCTTCGTCTCGGGGTCGAGGTCGGTGAGGTCAGCCAGGACGCCGATGGTGTCTTGGTCGCCCTGGTCGACCCGGACGTGGGCGGCAGCGGTGAGCCGGAGATCGAGCGGGCCCGGTGGCTCGTCGCGTGCGACGGCGCATCGAGCGGCGTCCGCAAACAGCTCGGCATCCCGTTCGTCGACCAGGGGTTCGACCAGGACTGGCTGGTGGTCGACGCCTTGCTGACCCGCGACGTGCCCGATCTGCCGACCCTGGTCCAGCAGATCTGCGACCCCGCACGGCCCACGACCATCGTGCCCGGCCACGACCGTTATCGCCGCTGGGAACTCCAACTGCAGCCCGGCGAAACGCGAGAGGAGATGACCCGACAGGAGCGGGTCTGGGAACTGCTGGCGCCGTGGCTCACCCCGGCGGACGCCGAGCTCAGCCGGGCCGTCGTCTACCGATTCCACGCCACCGTCGCCCAGCGCATGCGCGAAGGGCGGGTCTTCCTGGCCGGCGATGCCGCCCACCAGATGCCGCCGTTCCTCGGTCAGGGGCTGTGCTCGGGTATCTGTGACGCCGCCAATCTGGCCTGGAAGCTCCCGCTGGTCGCGGACGGCGTGGCCGGCGATCGCCTCCTCGACACCTATGGCCAGGAGCGTCTGCCCCACTCGACGGGGGTGGTGGCCCATGCCGTCGACACGGGTCGACTCATCGATCGGTTGGCCGGCCGGGACACCGACGACACCAGCATCGAGTCGGGCTACGGCGGCGGGCGGCCCTTCCCCCACCTCGAACACGGGGTTCGATGGGGGGATCATCCCGCCGTTGGTCGTCAGCTTCCGCAGCCCTCGATCGATGGGGAGTTGCTCGACGAACGGCTGGGGGAGTGGTTCGCCATCATCGTCGACGACCCGGCGACCGCGCCCGACGATCTTGCTGCCCTGGCCGGTCGAGCGACCACCGTGGTCGTGCCCGCCGGCGCGCTCGACGGGGTGTTGCCGCCCGGTGGCGCGGTGGTGGTCCGACCCGATCGCTAGGTGGCCGGCGTGGCGGGCAGTGGAGCGGAGCTGCAGCGCTGCCTGAACGAACTCGGGAGCCGGATCGGGCCGTGACCCGACCCGGCTCATCCGATCAGTTGGTGCTCGCCGTTTCCTCGACGGTTTCGGTCAGGTCGGTGCCCTCCGACTCCGTCAGGTCGATGATGACGCCCTTCTCGCGCATCTTCGAGACGATCTTCTCGGTCACGACTTCCTTCTTCTCCTCCGGCATGCGGTCGGGGAAGCGGTCGTTCAGCCGCTGACGAGCCTCGTCCTCGGTGAGGTTGGTCCAGTCGTCCTTGCCGGCGGTGAGCTTCTTGACGGCGAGGGCAACCGCGCCGATGACCACGGCGATGAGCAGATACTTCTTCATGGGGGAACCTCCTGCGGGGTGTCCCGAGCCTACGCCTCAGCCATCGGCCGAGACAGGGAAGGAGGTCCCGCTCACCGAACGTGCGCGACTGCGCACACTCGGTCAGCCGCCGTTGTTCACGAACTCGAGCACCTGCTGGTAGGTCGGTCGGTTGGTCGAGCGGAAGTCGTCGGGGATCAGGTTGGGGGTGAACGTGGTGCGTCGGCCCTCACGTAGCCAGGTCGACAGGTCGTCGCCGAGTTCGCCGGCCAACTCCTGGACCGCGTCGTCGACGGCGGCCCACAGATCGCTCTGGCAGACGGCGAGATCGCCCGCCCCGCAGTACGACAGCTGGAACGGGCCCTCGACCGGCTGGCCGAGCAACGTCCGCAGGTCCTTGTCGAGGATGCTGGCACTCCCGATGCCCCGCAGGCCGATCTCGTCGTCGAACAGGGGCTTGAAGACCGGCGCAAGAGCGGCATCGCGGACCGGGCCCCACAGTTCGGCGG
>JBDQKM010000108.1:0-11816 GCA_040263275.1 Acidimicrobiales bacterium | reverse complement strand
GCCATCGTGTTCATCGACGTCTCGAGCGCAGCGAGTTCGGGGAGCCGTTCGCGCGGCGTGGTCGGGGCGAGGTCACCCGCCGCAAACCGTTCGGCGGTGTCCTGCAGCTCCCGCAGCGGGCGCGAGATCGACCGAGCCATCACCCAACCGGCACCGCCGACGGCGACGATCACGACGGCGGCAGCCGCCGCCAGACCCCACCAGAAACGTTCGACCCGGTCGCGCACGTCGTCGGAGTCGAGCGTCACGCGGATCGCCCCGTAGACCACGCCTCCGGACGCGACCGGAACCGCAGCGAACGCCAACTCCGTGTCGAGAGTCGACGAGAACCGCGAGCCGGTTGCGTGGTTGCCGCCGAGCGCCGCCTCGATCTCGGGACGGGTGCTGAGATCGCGGTCGCTCGCCGCCCCGGTGTCGACCAGTGAGATACCACGGTCGTCGACCACCACGACCCGTGCGCCCGTTCGGTCCTGGTAGTCGTTCGCCGGTTGCGGGTCGGCTTCGGCCTGATCCTGGAGTGTGTCCTCGTAGAGGGTGGCGAGAACGGTCGCATCACGTTCCAGATCGTTCATCAATCCGTCGATCTGCTGCCGCTCGAAGAAGATCCCGAGCGGCACTCCGAGAATGGCGAGCACGAACGTCGTGATCGCCAGGTATCCGAGAACGAGCCTCCGGGTCATGCGCCGGGATCGACGAGACGGAACCCGACCCCTCGGACGGTCTCGATCATCTCGGCGCCGATCTTCTTGCGCAACGATGCAACGTGGACGTCGAGCGTCTTGGTCGACCCCCACCAGTTCTCGTCCCACACATCGTGGATGATCTGGTCGCGCGAGAACACCGCGCTGGGATCGGTCGCGAGATAGAGCAGCAGGTCGAACTCCCGGGGAGTGAGGGCGACCGCGACGCCGTCGCGCTCGACTCGCCTCGACTTCGGGTCGAGATGAAGCGGCCCGATCGAACTCGGCTCCGTGGTTGCCGTCGAGGTGGTCGTCACCCGACGGAGAACGGCACGGATCCGGGCGACCAGCTCCCGGAAGCCGTAGGGCTTCACCATGAAGTCATCGGCGCCGGCCTCGAGCAGCGTGACCCGCTCGACCCCGTCTCCACGGGCGGTCACGACGATGATCGGCACCGACGACCGTGCCCGCATCTCGCGGCACACCACACGGCCGTCGAGGTCGGGCAATCCCAGATCCAACAGCACGAGGTCGGGAACGTCAGCGGCCAGGGCTTGTTCGGCGGTGGCCGCGATCTCCACGTCGAAGCCTTCCCGCGTCAGTCCGGTCCGCAGCGGGCCGGAGATCGACGGGTCGTCCTCGACCACCAGGAGTCTCATGAACCAAGGGTGGCACACGACCGACCCATCCCCCGGCCGGATACGGCCACCTTGAGCGATCTTTGCCGATTCCTAACCTTTTACTGGGAAGACGCTGGATCAACCCTTCGTACGGTCATGTCGAAGCCAATCACACACCTACCCACCGGAGATCCCCCCAATGTCCAGCCGCACCGCCATCACCGCCGCCGCATCGGTCGTCGGTGTCATCGCCGCAGGAACCGTCGCCGTCGGTGCCAACATCGGCATCCTCACCGCGGCCGACTCGAGCGAGATCGGCGAGCTCTCCGCCGCCGCTCCGACAGAACCCGGCGAGGTCGCCGGTGTCGAGGTCGTCGACGTGTACCTCGACGACCTGAACGCCCTGCTCTCCCCTGACTCGAGCTCTGGCGCCGGTAGCAGCCCGTCGGCATCCGGGTCCTCCACGTCCGACAGCTCGTCGACCTACGAGGCGTTCGCGGTCGACGCCGCCGGCGAGCTCGTGGTCGAGAACTACGGCGATCGGATCGAGCTCGAATCGGTCAGCCCGTCGGCCGGCTACACCTACTCGGTCTCGGAGGAGTCCGCCCGTCAACTCACGGTCACCTTCGAGGGTCCGTCGACGCTCGTGTTCACGGCAACGCTCAACGCCGACGGCACGATCAGCGCATCGGTGGAGGCTCCCGTCATCGTCGAGGTGCCGGTGCCCGGCCCGTCCACGACCGCTGCCCCCGGCTACGACCACGACGACGATGATCACGACGACGACGAGCACGACGAGGACGACGACCACGACGACGACCACGACGACGACCACGACGACGACCACGACGACGACCACGAGGACGAGGACGACGAGCACGAGGGTCACGACGACGATGACTGACTCCGCTGAGATGGACCAGGCGTCGCTGGACCGCATCGCTCGGCTCCAACAGCGTCGCCAACCACGATCGACGGCGAGCGACGCGGCCCCGGCGGCTGCGGAGACACCGCAGACCGCTCCCCCGGCCGCCGGTGCCCGCCGACCCGCTCGGCGCCGTCGGCCCCACCCGGCAGCCGGAGGACGCGTGCTGGCCGCCGGACTCGGTGCCACGACCATGTTCGGCATCACAGCCGTCCTGGCGCTGGAGGCCACCGCCGACACGACCACCCAGCCCGAGGTCGCAGTCCCCCTCGCGCCAGCCGCCACGGTCACCTCTGCCGCGCCGCTCGACACCACGCCGCTCGACACCACGCCGCTCGACACCACGCCGCTCGACACCACGCCGGCAGCCCCGGCCGGGGGAAGAACGATCGACGGGACCCTCCCCCCGGGGTTCACGATCGACGACATCGACATCGACTCCATCCCCGAGGGCGGCGTGCTCACCGGCGAGCTGTCCGACGATGGGCGTCCGATCGTCGTCGTCTTCCATGCGCCCACCGCTCCGGCCGCGACCGTGCCGGCCGCGGTGCCCTCGGTGGCCACGTCACCCGCACCGGCTCCGGCTGCACCCACGGCGCTGACCGCGACGCCGGTCATCACCGAGGTCGCTGTCCCGGCTCCGGCCCCCGCCGCGCCGCCGGCGACCACCAGTGGGAGCTGACAGCCACCGCTTCCGGGTCATGGGGTGCGACGCACACGTCGTCCTCGTCGATCCCGCAGACGGCGCGATGACGTCAGCGGTCGACCATCTGCATGACCTCGACGCCCGGTGGAGTCGGTTTCGCGACGACAGCGAGCTCTCACGACTCAACACGGCCGGGGGCGACTGGGTCTCCGTCTCGTGCCCCACGATGGTGCTCGTGACCACGATGCAGCGAGCCGCCGACTGCACGGACTCCCGCTTCGACCCCACGTTTTTCTTCGAGGTCCTCGAGACGGGTTACGTGGCGAGTAGAGACGATCTGACCCGCCGCTCGATCGTCGTCGACCTCCCGTGTCCGGGCCGATCCGTGCACGACGCGGAGATCGACCCCGGCCACACCCAGATACGTCTGCCCGACGGACTGGCGATCGATGCCGGCGGCATCGGCAAGGGTCTCGCTGCAGATCTCACCGTGAAGATGCTTCTCGACGACGGCACCGCCGGTGCTCTGGTCAGCATCGGCGGCGACATGACGGCCGCCGGCCGGAGTCCGGCCGGCGGCGGTTGGACGATCGACATCGAGGATCCGTTCGTACCGACGGATGTGCGCACCCGACTCGAGGTGTCTGGTGGCGGCATCGCGACCTCGAGTACGCGAGCCCGTCGCTCTGTCTCCAACGGCATCTCCCGCCACCACACGATCGACCCGCGCACCCGCCAGAGCGCGGCGACCGATCTCGCCAGTGCGACCGTGATCGCGCCGACTGGCTGGGAGGCCGAAGCCCACGCCACGGCCGTTCTCCTGGGCGGAAGCAGCGCGATCGACGCCTACGCGCAACCTCGGGAGCTCAGCGGCTACGCCCTACGCGACGACCGGACCGAGATCCGCTTCGGATCGCTCGCGACGACTGCCGGGGCGCACCTGTGAACCCGCAGTTCTGGTGGTATCTCTCCCGCGCGTCGGGCATCGTCGCGTGGCTCGTCCTCACGGCATCCGTGCTGTGGGGCATCATCTTGGCCACCGACCTCTTCTCGGAGAGCCGTCGCCCGGCCTGGCTGCTCGACCTCCACCGTTGGCTCGGCGGGTTGGCCGTGGGGTTCACTGCCATCCACGTGGGTGCACTGGTCGCCGACAGCTACATCGAGTTCTCCGTCGCCGACCTCACCGTGCCGCTGGCGTCCGACTACAAGACCGGCGCAGTGGCCTGGGGGGTGCTTGCGATGTGGGGCCTGGTCGTCGTGGAGGTGACGTCACTTCTCATGAAGCGCATTCCTCGGCGCGTCTGGCGCGGCATCCACCGCTCGAGTGCGGCCACCTTCTGGCTCGCCAGCCTCCACGGCACCTTCGCCGGCACCGATGCCGACAATCGCCTCTACGCCATCACCTCGATCACCGCCGCCGTGCTGATGATGGTGGCGCTGGGCTATCGGATGTTCAGCAGGGCGCTCGCGGCCTGATCGGCCGATTCGCCGCCCGAGAGCACGATCACACTGACGACCCACAGGCCGAGCAGGACCACGCCTTCGCGGCGAGTGACCCGGGCGCCGGTCATCATCATGATCCAGCTGATCACCACGATCGCGATCATCAGGAGCGACCCCCACTGCGCGAGCCGGGTGTCGACCACGGGGCCCGGACCGACCAGGCCGATCACCCCACCGACCGCGAGGCTGTTGAACACGTTGGACCCGAGCAGGTTGCCGATGAGGAGGTCGGTCTCCCCCTGCCGGGCCGCGGCGATCGCAGTGACGAGCTCGGGAGCCGAGGTACCGACCGCCACGAGCGTGAACCCGACGAACCCGCCTGAGAGGTCGAGCTCGTCGGCCACCCGGGTGGCGCCCTCGACGATGAACCAGGCGGACACGACCACGACGACCAGACCCATGACAGTGCGCAGCGCTTCGAAGTTGACCGAGTGTTGCTCATCGCCGACGAGCTCTTCGACGTCGCCGGCCAAGGGGTCGGTGGCCCTCGACGTACGCAGGACGGCGATCAGCACGCCGGCCAACAACACCGCGAGCAAGCCGCCTTCCCAGCGGTCGAGGTCGCCCTGGAGCAGCCCGGCGAAGACGAGCACGGCGGCAACCGAGATCGGCGCCTGCTGGCGGACCGTTTCGGAGCTGACGGGCAGCACGGTGACGAAGGCGGCTGCGGCCAGCACGAGCGAGATGTTGGCGACGTTGGAGCCGATGACGTTGCCGACGCCGATGTCGAGATTGTCGTCGAACGCGGCCAGCCCGGAGACGACCATCTCCGGCGCGCTGGTGCCGAAGCCGATGACCACGGCCCCGACGATCACGGGCGCAACCCGGAAGATGATCGCGAGCCGCGCCGCGCCCTTGACGAACTGGTCGGCGGCCAGCGTCAGCGCAGCCAAACCGGAAATGGCGAAGACGAGACCGAGCAGCATTCGAGAACGGAGTCTACGGCCGGGTCAGCCTTCGCCACGCCGAGCGGCGAGCTCCTCCGGCGAGATCAGCACGTCGCGCGCCTTCGATCCGGTGGACGGACCGACCACGCCCTTCTCCTCGAGGAGATCCATGATGCGACCGGCCCGGGCGAACCCGACCCGAAGCTTGCGCTGGAGCATCGATGTCGACCCGAGCTGGGTCTGCACGACCAGCTCCATCGCCTGGACCAGGAGATCGTCGCCGTCGTCGTCGGCCGCGGGTGGGGCATCGGTGATCGCGTCGAGCGACGGCGGCGTGTCGGTGACCCCACCGGGCAGCGTCGGCGGCAGCGGTGCCTGCTCGCCCGAGGCGGCGCCCTCGCCACCCCCGGACTCGCCGTCGAGCGCCACGGTCTGGTCGGGAGCGAACTCGGGGGCCTGGTCGCGCCAGTGCTTCACGATGGCCCGGACCTCTTCCTCCTCGACCCAGCAGCCCTGCACGCGATGCGGGGCCGACGACGACGGACCGAGCATGAGCAGGTCGCCCTTGCCGACGAGCCGTTCGGCCCCCGGCTGGTCGAGGATCACCCGGGAGTCGGTGAGGCTCGAAACGGCGAAGGCGAGCCGAGCCGGCACATTGGCCTTGATGACGCCGGTGATCACGTTGACCGAGGGTCGCTGTGTGGCGATCACGAGATGAATGCCGACGGCGCGGGCCATCTGGGCGATGCGGGCGATCGAGTCCTCGACGTCGCGCGCCGCCACCATCATCAGGTCGGCGAGCTCGTCGACGACCACGAGGATGAAGGGCAGTCGGCGGTACTTCAGCGGTTCGCCGTGTTCGTCGACCTCGCCGAGCCCCACCTCGAGGGTGTCGGCGTCGACGGCGTTGTTGTAGCCGGTGATGTCGCGGAAGCCGACCTTGTGGAGCAGGTCGTAGCGGCGCTCCATCTCGCGGACCGCCCAGGCCAGGGCATTGGCCGCCTTGCGGGGGTCGGTGACCGGTGCCGTGAGGAGGTGCGGTGCCTTGTCGTACTGCCCCATCTCGACCCGTTTCGGGTCCACGAGGATCAGGCGCACCTGATCGGGGGTCGAACGCATCAGGATCGAGGTGAGCAACGAGTTGAGACACGAGGACTTGCCGGCGCCGGTCGCGCCGGCGATCAGCACGTGGGGCATCGTCGCGAGGTTGACCATCTGGTTGCGGCCGTTGATGTCGCGCCCGATGGCGACCTCGAGCGGGTGGGTCGCCTGACGCGCT
Organism: Acidimicrobiales bacterium; assembly: GCA_040263275.1. Taxonomy (GTDB): domain Bacteria; phylum Actinomycetota; class Acidimicrobiia; order Acidimicrobiales; family Aldehydirespiratoraceae; genus JAJRXC01. Next base: position 5,276 of record JBDQKM010000108.1, on the reverse strand, counting down.
TCCTTCGAGCCGAGGATGTCGCCGACCGTGATGATCTCGCGACTGGTGTTGGGCACCTCGACACCGATGGCCCGACGGCCGGGGATCGGGGCGAGAATGCGCACGTCGGGCGAAGCCATCGCGTAGGCGATGTCCTTGCGGAGGCTCTCGAGCTTGCTGACCTTGACGCCCTCGCCGAGCTCGAGCACGTAGCGGGTGACGGTGGGGCCGACGACCGGCTCGAGCAGGGTGGTCTCGACACCGAACTGGGCCAGCGCCGCATGCAGGAGTTCACCACGATGCGCGACCTCGGCGGCGTCGACCTCCTGCTTGTCGCTACGGGCGAGCATGGCGAGCGGCGGGAGGGTCCAGTCGCCCGGGTCCATCATCGGCAGCGCCTGCTGCTCCTGCTCCTTGGCCGGCTCGGCCGACGCCTTGGCCTTGCGGGACTTCTTGGCCTTCGGCGCCTCGGCGACCTCGTTCGTGTCGGGCTCGGGTTCGGGCGCTGCGGGCGCAGGTTCCGACTCGCGGAGATCGATGACGTCGGAGTTGGGATCGGCGAAGAGGCCGCGGAACGAGCGGGTGACCACCGCCCACGCCGGACGGACGATCCGGGCGACACCGCCGCCCACCTGCCGGGCGGTGGAACCGGTGAGGACCATCACGCCGACGATGCCCAGCGCGATCAGGACGAGCACACTGCCCGCGAGCGCGAGGAGACCGTGGAGCGGACCGCCGATCGCCATGCCGAGCACGCCACCGGCGGCGCCGATCTCGGCCACCGGGTCGTCGATACCCGGGCGACCGCGCAGCACGTGGAGGAGGCCGGAGAGCGCGACCACGATCAACACCCCACCGACGGCGACGCGGGCCATGCGTTCGGCTTCGGATGCCTCGACCTCGTCGCCCCGGATGAGCGCAATGCCGAGCCCGACCAGGCCGATCGGGATCACGACTCGCAGCAGGCCGAGCCCCAGCGCGAGCAGGTCGTCGAACCCTTCGCCGACGACACCGGCCGCGCCGAGCCACACGCTGACGGCCGCGAGCAGCCCGACCAGAATCGCCCCGACGCCCCAGATGTCGGCCTGGTGGCCCGACAGCACCGAGCCGACGGCCTGGCGGGATGCAGAGGGTCCCTTGGACGATCGTTTGGCGCTCGACTTCTTGGCCGGGGCGCGTTTCTTGGAGGAGGTCTTGGTGGCCACGATGGCACCGACGCTACCAGCGGGGTGTGTCAGGGCTGGGGCACCCTCGCGCGGTTCGTGTGGATGATCGCGCGGATCGTGAGACTGCGGGCGTCTCCGCGGAGACGTCACCGCGGTGACGTCGACGTTGCCGGGCGATGTGCTGGGCGAGCACCGACACGACGAAGTGCACATCCAGCCGGACATTGGCCATCTGCGACTCGATCGTGTTCGGCGAGATGTCGAGGCAACCCTGGTCGCCGACGAGACGGTCGGCGTCGCCGTGGAGCGGCTCGACGGTCGCCGGCACCCCGTCGGGATCGGACCAGACGACGGCACGGTCGACGATCGCCACCGACCAGCCGCCCTCGTGCACGAGCGAATGGTGGAAGCCGCACAGACTCACGAGGTTGTCGAGATCGGTCGGGCCCTCATCGACCCAGTGCACGACGTGGTGGGCGTGCAGCCACTGCGTCGTGCCACACCCCGGGAACCGGCACATGCCACCGTCGCGCCGGTGCAACGCCCGACGAAGCTTGCGGTTGACGACCCGGGTGTCGCGGCCCTCGTCGTGGGCGTGGCCCTCGTGCTCGAGCATCACCGACGCACGGATATCGCAACACCATCGCCTCGCCACTTCGGGAGCGATGCGACGGCCACTCAGGGTCAACTCCCCCGGCTCGATCTGGGCGTTCTCCGGACCACCGCCGCCGGACGCGGCCATCTCCGCGAGGCCGTCGGTGTCGATCACCAGCGCGAGACGGCCGACATCACCCCGCTCGGCTGCCGCCGGACGATCGGCCACGATCCGTTCGGCGATCTGGGTCAGCGCGTCGAAGCGAACGGCGGCCGCGCCGCCACGCTCCCCCATCACCTCACGCCGACTGCGTCCCGAACCATCGACGGCGTCGTCGACCAGCAGCGATTGCACCAGCTCGATCGCCGCCCACACGACCTCGACGGCGTCGCGCGGGCCCCGGACCTTGATCTCGTCGAGACCGTCGGAGCCTGTCGACCGGGCCACGCCACGACGCTCGAACGCCACTCGGGCGTCTCGGTTCTCGTCGCGGTCCACCGCGGCTCGGGCCTGCGCGACCACACGTTCGAGTTGGGCCCCCGTCGACGTCCTCGCCATGTCGACCCACTCACCCTCGTCGGCCGGTGTCGCCACCCGGGTGATGGCCCGCACCTTGGTGAACGACAGTTCTCCGCGTGCGAACGACGCGGCGAGCACCGGAAGATCGTCGAGCGCCCGTGCGGTGCGGACCTTCTCGCGGGCCGCATGGAGACCGTCGCCGCACTTCCACGACAGCCAGTGGGCGGTCGACACGCAGCCCCAGGACTTCCAGCCCTCGCGGCGGTCGTAGACCGAGATCCACGACAACAACCGAGCCGTGGCCGCCGCCAGGTGGCCGGAGAGTTCGGTGATCTCCGCCTCGATCCGCTCGAGCGGGAGGTCGGCGGTGGCGGGACGAAGGGCGGTGTCGGTCATGGCGGAGTCCTCGTTTCCGTTGTCGTTCCAACAGAAACTACGGACCGGGTATGACAGCCCTCTGAGTGCCCTAGCCCTCGCGGACCATGGGGACGATCATCGGGCGGCGCCGGGTGCGGTCGCTGACCGTCTGGCCGGCGGCCCGGCGGGTCGTCTGGTTGAGCTTCTCCAGGTCTGTTTCGCCGCCGTCGAGCGCCTTGCGCAGGGCCCGCTCGACCGCGTCGGCCACCGCGTCCTCGTGGGCGAGCAGGGCCGGCTTCTCGACCCAGCCGCGGGACAACACGTCGGGGCCGGCGGTGATCTCCTGCCGTTCGAGGTCGACATGAACCACGACCGAGACGAAGCCGTCATCGCCGAGCACGCGGCGATCGCCGAGCACCGCGTTACCGAGGTCGCCGACCATGCCGTCGACATACACCCGGTCGGTGCCGATCGAGCCGAGATGGTTGATGCCGTCGTCGGTCAGTTCGATCTGGTCGCCGTCCTCGCAGAAGACCACCCGGTCCTCGGGCATGCCCATGCGGTGGGCGAGGTCGCGGTGAGCCACGAGGTGGGCGTATTCGCCGTGGACGGGCACGAACCACTCGGGCACCGCCACCGAATGGAGCGTCGCCAGCTCCTGCTGCTTGCCGTGTCCACTGGTGTGGACGTCGACCTGACCGCTGTGGAGCACCTTGGCACCGAGGCGGGCGAGGCCATTGCGGACCGACGCCACCGCGGCCTCGTTGCCGGGAATCGGATGGGAACTGAACACGACGGTGTCGTTGTCGTCGAGCTTCATCCAGCGGCTCTCACCGATCGACATCTGGGTGAGCGCCGCCCGCGGTTCCCCCTGGGATCCGGTGCAGACCACCACAACCCGCTCGGGCTCGAGATCGTCGATGTCCTCGATGTCGCGGATGTGGGCGTCGGGGATCCGGAGGATCCCGCAATCGCGAGCGAGCTTCACGTTGCGGCGCATGGACAGGCCGAGCGTCACGAGCACGCGACCGGTCTCGACGGCGGCATCGGCGATCTGCTGGATCCGGTGGATGTGGCTGGCGAAGGAGGCGATGATCACTCGCCGTCCCTCTTCGCCACGAATGACCGCTCGCAGGGCGGCACCGACCTCCGTTTCGGACCGGGACGCCCCGGGCTGGTCGGCATTGGTCGAGTCGGCCAGCATCAGCCGGATCCCGGGATCCCAGGCGAGCGCACCGATACGGGAGAGTTCGGTGCGGCGGCCGTCGACGGGAGTGAGGTCGAGCTTGAAGTCGCTCGAGTGCAGGATCACGCCCTGATCGGTGTGGAACGCGGTGATGTTGCCGGACGGGATCGAGTGGGTGACCGGGAGGAACTCGCAGTCGAACGGCCCGACCATCCCGCGGTCGCCGTCGTTGATCTGGCGGAGTTGCGCCTTGTCGAGCAGCCGGGCTTCCTTCAGCTTGTGCTGCACCAGCCCGAGGGTGAACGCCGAGCCGTAGATCGGCGCCGAGAGGTGTGCCATCAGATACGGGAGCGCGCCGATGTGGTCCTCGTGGGCGTGGGTGGCGATGATCGCCTCGACCCGATCGGCGTTGTCGATCAGATAGCTGAGGTCGGGCAGGACGGCGTCGACGCCGGGGAGATCGTCGCCGGCGAACATCTGGCCGCAGTCGAGGACCACGATGCGACCCTCGGTCTCGATCGCCGCACAGTTGCGGCCGATCTGGCCGAGGCCACCGAGGAAGGTGATGCGTACGGGAGCGGCCACCTCAGGCTCGACCGAGATCGGCGAGCACGGTCTTCGCGTCGGATTCGACGAAGTCGGGTTCGGGCCCCATCGGCATTCGCGTCGGCCCTCCCGGCAGCCCGAGGACGCGCAGCATCGCCTTCGTCGGGATCGGGTTGGGGGCGAGGTCGCCGGTCTCGAACTCGTAGGACGGGATCAACCGTCGGTTGATCTCGGCAGCCTTGTGCACGTCGCCGCCGAAGAAGGCGTTCATCATGTCGGTCGTCTCGTTGCCGACCCAGTGGGTCGCGACGCCGATGACCCCGACACCACCGATGGCCATCAGGGCGAGGGTCAGACCGTCGTCACCGCTGTAGACCTCGGTGCCCTCTGGAGCCAAGGAGAGCATCCGTGCGGTTTCGCCCGGGCTTCCCGCCGCGTCCTTGACGCCGACGATGTTCTCCACGTCGGTGAAGAGATCGATCATGGTCTCGGTGGCGATCTTGCGACCGGTACGCACCGGGATGTCGTAGAGCAGCACCGGCAGGTCGGTGGCCGCGGCGCAGGCCCGGAAGTGTTCGCTCAGCCCCGCCTGCGAGGGCCGGTTGTAGTAGCCGGCCACGTGGAGGATGCCGTGGGCGCCCGCCGCCGTCGCTCGCTTCGTGAGCTCGACCGCGGCCTGCGTGTCGTTGCTTCCGGCGCCGGCGACGACCGGGGTGTCGGTCGCTTCGACCACCGCCCGGATCAGGTCTATATGCTCGTCGTGGGTCAGCGTTGGGCTCTCGCCCGTCGTCCCCGCGATCACCAGACCGTCGTTGCCACCCTCGGTGGTGAGGTGGTGGGCCAGCGCCTGCGCGCCGTCGAGATCGAGGGATCCGTCGGCGGTGAAGGGCGTGACCATGGCGGTGAGGACCCGCCCGAATCGTGCGTT
>JBDQKM010000107.1:0-12044 GCA_040263275.1 Acidimicrobiales bacterium | reverse complement strand
GTGAGCAGGGACTGGTTCGACCCCTTCGGCATCCGCGGCAGTCGGCTCGATCCGGTCGTGGTCTTCACCAATGCCTTGAAGGGGCAGGGACCGGCGGGTCAATCCGTCGAGTTCCTCTCCACGTCGATCGTCCGGCGCATCGTCGGACGAACCGTGCACATCGACGGGCAGCTCCCGATCACGGCGAGGATCGAGGCCGTCGACGAGGCGAGACCGCCCGCACCGATCGCGGCCCTGCCGACGGGCGCGGTCGAGGTTCCGATGTGGGAGCGGGTTCGGGTGCGGGTCGCCGAGGTCCGGGTCGGCCCCTGGCGGATCGAGCAGGCGGCGATCGATGCCAGGGACATCCGCCTCGTCGGCATGAGCGGCCGCAGGATCCGGGTGGGTGGGACCGTATTCGAGGCAAGGCTGGGCGTCGCCGAGGTGGAGGCCTGGGCGGCCGCGGTCGACGGTGATCATCGGGTGCGCGTCGCCGACGACCGTCTCGAGGTGTCCGACCGCCGTCTTTCGCGCTGGGTGTGGGTCGAGGTCGATGTGGGGGCCCGCGATCAGACGATCGTCGTCACTCCGATGGCGCTGAGAGCGCTGGGCCGTCGGGTCGGTCTACCCCGGTGGCTGCAGCGGGCGGTCGAGCGTCCGGGACCGTGGCTGCCCGCGGCGTTGGCGGTGGACACGGTCGACATCGAGCCGCGTGGCCACGTGATCGTGCGCGGGACCGTCGGTGAGAGCACGGTGCCGGTCGATCTGGCGGGGGTGCTGACCGATCTCGGCACCGAGAGCACCGTGACGGTGCTGCGCATCGTCACCGGCGAATGGTGATCAGCGATCGTCGTTCTCGAGGAGGAACGACTCGTACACCCGGATGAGCACCTGCTTCTGATCGGTGGTCAGGTCGTCCTGGGCCCGGATGGCGGCGATGAGGTCGCTCTCGCGCTCCTCGTCGAGGATGCCGGCCCGCACGTAGAGCGACTCCGCGGAGACCTCGAGGGCGCGGGCGATCTGCTGCAGGATCTCGGCGGACGGTCGCTTGAGACCCCGCTCGATCTGGGAGAGATAGGGATTGGAGACGTTCGCGAGGTCGGCGAGTTTGCGCACGCTGAGTTCGGCCTGCCGGCGTTGCTCGCGGATGTACCCGCCGAGGTCGCTCCAGGCTTCTCGTGGATCCTTGTCAGACATGACGGCTCTCCGGCACCTCTCCAGTGTGGACGCGAAACGACCGGGTCACCCAATGGTGACCCGGTCGCTCGGGGGATCATTCCGGGGGGAGGAAGGATCGACCCCGAGGGGGGATTCAGGCCTTCTTCGCAGCCGGCTTCTTGGTGCTGGCCTTCTTGGCGGCCGGCTTCTTCGCGGCGGGCTTCTTGGCGGCCTTGGGGGCATCGATGCCGATGAAGTCCCAAGCCTTGGTGCGGTTGGTGGCGAGGCGTTCGGCGACCTGCTCCGGGAAGCGGCCCTCGAACTCGACGGCGCGGGGCTCGAAGCGGGCCCGGAAGTCGGTGAGGGTCTCGGTGGCCTGCTTGCGGGCGATGGCGGTGTGCTCCTCGGCGAACTCCGGGGTCGGGAGCTCGCGGCCGACGATGGCGTCGGTGACGAGGAGGTTGACGCCGACAGCGGCGTAGGCGGCGTCCTTGACCTGATCGAGTACTGCAGTCATTGTTTCGACTCCTGAGATGGTTGGAAGATCTTGGGGGATGGAATCCGTCCGCTTTTTTGAGCGCTCGGATGTGCTAACTATAGCAAGCAGATGATCGATGTCAACCACTTTCGCTAACAAAAGTTTGCAGTCGGCGTGATCGGCGACATCCATGTGATGGGTCCGTACTGGTTCGATCACGACGACCGGGCGACGCCGCTCGGTGAGCTGGTGTCGGGCGCCAAGGATCGGCAGGACCCCGAGGCTCTTCGAAGCCTCGAGACGCTGCTCGCCGAGTTCACCCGGACGCTCGACGTCGCCGGGTCACCGCTCGTGGTCGCAGTGCCGCCGGGGCCCGACCGTCACGCCCACCCCGTCCCCGCGCTGGCCACGACCGTGGCCGAGGCCCTTGCGGTGCCGGTGGCCGACGTACTCCGCCGCGGCCCGGCGCCCATCCGTCTGCGGGACACACCGGTGGCCAGGCGGCGGGCCGTCGTCGAGACCGTCGGCTATGCGGTCGACGGGGACGTCGACGGCCGCCCGGTGCTGCTCGTCGACGACGTGGTGCTCACCGGTACCACCCTCCACTATCTGGCGGAGCTGCTCATGGCGGCCGGGGCCGAACGGGTCGACGCCGTCGTCGCCTGCCGCACCCGCCTCGCGACGGCGCGCTAGCCGGGACGAGTCGCCAGGGCGTCGAGTCCGGTGTGCACGGTGGCGAGGGCGGGCCGGGGGGCCGACGGCTCGATCTCCAGCTCGTCGATCACGGCGACCACGTCGCGTCGATCGGCCACCGCGTCAACCAGCGCAACGGCCACCTCGGCCGAAGGGACGGCTCCCGAGAGTGTGACGGTCGCTCCATCGAGGGTCACGACCAGTTCGCCGACCAGGAAACGGTCGCCCGACGCGGGCTGCTCGTCGCCGACGGCCAGCGCGATCATCGAAACAACGACGGTCGACAGGACGACGGCCAATGCCACGAGGGCGGTCCTCCACCCGATCCGGCTGCTCATGACGCCGCCTGCGACGGGCCGGTGGTGGTCAGGAGTCGCCGTGGCGACGCTCGAGGAGCCGCTCGATCCACCGGGCGATGGTGTCGACCTCCTGGGCTCCCTGGACCGGGAGCACCTCGTCGATCACCATCGTGGGCACCGCGGTGATGCCCTGTTGCACCGCGTCGTTGTGCTCGGCGATCACCTCCTCGGCCAACGCCCGCTCGCGCTCGGCGGAGAAGGAGAGGAACTCGTCGCGGTCGAGTCCGACGTCGGCGGCCAGGTCGGAGAGCACCGCCCAATCGGAGATCGTGCGGTTCTCGGTGAAGTAGGCCCGCAGCAGGCGATGGTGGAATGCGTCGGAGGCCGCCGGATCGATCAGCGCCACCGATTTGGCCGCCACGTGGGCGGGCACGCTGCTGATCGGTTGTGGCTCGTCGGTGGACCACACCGTGAACTCGGCGCCCGGTTCGACCGACGCGGGGCGGAGCCACGACTCGGTGTAGGCCACGAACTTCTCCTGGTTTGTCGCCTTCGATTCGGTGCGGAGCAGGAAGGCCTTCCACGTCACGTCGATCCGGTCGCCGAAACGGCGTTGTAGCTCGTCGAGACGGACCGTCCCGACATAGCACCAGGGTCAAAGGAAGTCTGACCAGGCGACGATGCGGACGGGATCGGACACACATCGACCCTAGCGACCTTTTCGGGCCAGACTCGGCGTATGAAATGTGCATTCATCGGTCTCGGCGTCATGGGGTACCCCATGGCCGGTCATCTCGTGGCGGCCGGCCACGACGTCACCGTCTTCAATCGCACCCCGGCACGATCCGAGGCCTGGGTGGCCCAGCACGGAGGCGCCGCAGCGCCGACGCCGGCCGCCGCGGCCGAAGGCGCGGACTTCGTCTTCCTGTGTGTCGGCGACGACCCCGACGTGCGAGCGGTGACCACCGGCGCGAACGGGGTGCTCGAGACGATGGTCGCGGGTGCGGTGCTGGTCGACCACACGACCGCGTCGGCCGATGTCGCCCGCGAGATCCACGCGGCTGCCGCGGTCCGCGGTGTCGGGTTCGTCGATGCGCCGATCTCGGGCGGGCAGGCCGGCGCCGAGAACGGTGTCCTCACCGTCATGTGCGGCGGCGAGACGGTCGACTTCGACCGTGCCGCGCCGGTGATCGACGCCTACAGCCGCGCCTGCACGCTGCTGGGCCCGGCCGGGTCCGGCCAGCTCTGCAAGATGGTCAACCAGATCGCCATCGCCGGATTGCTCCAGGGGCTCTCCGAGGGCATCGACTTCGCGACGCGGGCCGGGCTCGACGTGTCGAGCGTGGTCGACACGATCTCGAAGGGTGCCGCCGGCTCCTGGCAGATGGAGAATCGGGCGACGACGATGGCGGCCGGTGAGTTCGACTTCGGCTTCGCCCTCGACTGGATGCGCAAGGACCTCGGGATCTGCCTGACGGAAGGTGACCGGATCGGGGCGTCGTTGCCGGTGACCGCCCTTGTCGACCAGTTCTACGCCCGGCTCCAACGCGACGGTCACGGCCGCTGGGACACCAGTGCCCTGATCGCCCTGTTGCAGGGCTGATCGGTCGTTTCGTGGCGGCTGGGGCGGACACTACGCTGCGACCCATCACCGGAGACGCCTCGAAGGGCCGGACCCCCGACTTCTACTCGTATCCGCCGCGCCCGATCGCCGGAGCGGCGATCGACGACGACTTCGTGCAGATCCACTGGGCCGACGGCACCGAGCTTCGCGCCTACTCACTCTGGCTGTGGGAGAACCGCATGGCCGGTGCCGCCATCGACGAACGGACCCGAGAGGGGACCCTCGACCCGGCCGACCTTCCGGATTCGCGGGTGCTGCAGCGGGTCGAGGTGTCCGCCGGCGAGCTCGAGGTCGAGTGGGTCGGCGCACCGCCGAGTCGCTTCGACAGCGGCTGGCTCCACCACGTCGCCGAGGGTCGCCATCGGGTCGATGCAGGTCTCCCCGACGCCGAACAGTGGACCGTCGCGTCGTTGCCCGAGCCGCCGACCGTCGCCGGCCCACCCGTCCTCCACGACGACGACGCGCTGGTCGAATGGCTGGTGCTGCTGTGCCGCTTCGGCCTCGCCCGCTTGGAGGGGTTGCCGCTCGACGACGAGACCGTTCCCGCCCTCGGCCGCCGGCTCGGGGCGCTGCGAGACACCAACTTCGGCCTGACCTGGCCGGTGAGCGTGGATGTCGCCCCGACGTCGACCGCCAACACGCCGTTGCCGCTCCCGCCCCACACCGATCTGCCGACGAGGGAGACACCTCCGGGGCACCAGATCCTGCACTGTCAGGTCAACACGTGTCGCGGCGGCCTGAGCACGATGGCCGACGGGTACGCCGTGGCCGAACACCTCCGCCGCCACGAACCCGAACACCACGAGGCCCTCACCACCCTGCGGTGGACCTTCTTCAACCGTTCGCCTCATCACGATCATCGCTGGTCGGGCCCGATCCTCGACGGGGGTGGTGAGGGTCAGCCACTCACGCTCAGGGCCTTCCATCCCGTCAGGGCGTTCCCCGACATGGAGGACGCCGACGTGCCGCGTGCCTATGCCGCGCTCCGGCGGTTCTCCGAAGTGGCCGGCGCGCCGCCGTTCCAGATGCGCTTCGCCTTCCGTCCCGGCGACCTCGTCGCCTTCGACAATCGGCGGATCCTGCACGGTCGCACCGCGATCGATGCGGCCGGTGGCACACGTGTGCTCCACGGCACCTACATCGACCACGACGAGATCTACTCGCGGTTGCGGGTCCTGGCCCGCCGTCGCGGTGAAACAACCGAAGGGAATCCCCGTCCATGAGCGTCTTCATCACCTGCGCGGTGACCGGCAGCGGCGACACCGCCGCAAAGTCCGAACACGTGCCCGTCACGCCACAGCAGATCGCCGAATCGGCCATCGACGCAGCCAAGGCGGGCGCGGCGGTCGTGCACTGTCACGTGCGCGACCCCGAGACGGGCGCACCCGGACGCGACATCGACCTGTACCGGGAGGTGACCGACCGGATCCGTTCGTCCGACACCGACGTGGTGCTGAACCTGACCACGGGAATGGGCGGCGACATCGTCATCGGTTCGGTCGAGGATCCGCTCCCGCTCGATCCCGACGGCACCGATCTGGCCGGAGCCACCGAACGCATGGCCCATGTGCGCGAGTGCCTGCCCGAGATCTGCACGCTCGACGTCGGGTCGATGAACTTCGGCGAGGGCAACTACATCATGTCGAACACGACGGCCACGCTCGACGAGATGGCCCGCCAGATCCAGGCGATCGGCGTACGGCCGGAGCTGGAGCTCTTCGACACCGGCCACCTCTGGTACGCCAGGAGCATGGCGGACCGTGGCCTGTTCGACGGCCCGGTGCTCGCCCAGCTGTGCATGGGGGTGCCGTGGGGCGCCCCCAACGACCTGACCACGCTCATGGCCATGGTCAACAACATCCCCGACGACTGGGTGTTCTCCGCGTTCTCGATCGGGCCCGACCAGCTGCGCTATGTCGCGGCGGCGGTGCTGGCCGGAGGCAATGTCCGGGTCGGATTGGAGGACAACCTGTATCTGCAGCGGGGGGTCAAGGCGACGAACGCGATGCTGGTCGAGCGGGCGGTGCAGATCCTCGAGGGGATGAACGAATCGCTCATGACCCCGGCCGAGGTTCGCACCCGACTCGGGCTCACGAAGCACGGCTGAGCGTGCCCGTCATCGAACGCGCCACCGTCGTCGGTGCCGGGGTGATCGGCGCGGCGTGGGCCGCCCGCTTCGCCCTCCACGGAATCGACGTGCGGGTCCTCGACCCCAACCCCGAGACTCGGCGCATCCTCGACGAGGTGTTCGCCAATGCCCGCTCGGCGTGGACCGCGCTGGCCCTCCCGCCGCCCGAGGAGGGAAGGGTCGAGGTCGTCGACTCCTACGCGGATGCGTGCGCCGACACCCAATGGGTGCAGGAGAGTGCGCCGGAAGACCTCGCGATGAAGCAGGGAATCCTGCGGGCGATCGACGAAGTGGTCGCACCCGACGTGGTGATCGCCTCGTCGACATCGGGCATCCGGCCGTCTCTGTTGCAGGAGGGTCTGGCGCAACCCGGACGCCTCGTCGTCGGCCACCCGTTCAACCCCGTCTACCTGCTGCCGCTCGTCGAGGTCTGTGGTGGGGAGCAGACGGCGCCGGAGACGATCGACGCGGCGATGCGGTTCTACGGATCGGTCTCGATGAAGCCCCTCCACGTGCGGGTCGAGATCGACGCGTTCATCGCTGATCGCCTGCTCGAGGCGGTGTGGCGCGAGTCGTTGTGGCTGGTCAACGACGGCGTGGCGACCACCCAGGAGATCGACGACGCGATCCGCTACGGCTTCGGCCTCCGGTGGGCGCAGATGGGACTCTTCGAGACCTATCGGGTGGCGGGCGGCGAAGGAGGCATGGCGCACTTCGTGCGCCAGTTCGGACCGACGCTGTCGTGGCCGTGGACGAAGCTCACCGACGTGCCGGAGCTCACCGAGGAGCTGATCGAGACGATCGGGGCGCAGTCCGATGCGCAGTCGGGGGCGCACGGCATCCGCGAACTCGAGCGGATTCGCGACAGGAACCTCGTCGGCATCCTGCTGGCCCTCGAAGCCAACGACTGGGGTGCCGGCGCGACGCTGGCGAGCCAGCGGGACAGTGTCACCGACGGCGACGCCGAACGCCGCTAGTCGAGCAGCTCCCAGGCACCGGCGGCGGCGTCGAAACGAGCGAGACGGAGGCCCTTGGCGGCCCCGAGGTCGTCGGCGTCGAGCGAGGCTTCGAAGTAGCCCGCGAGGTCGAGTTCGCCCAGTCCGCCCAGCGCCGCGGCGAACGAGTCGTTGGTGAGCTCGGGGCCGGCCGCGGTCAGCGCGGCTTCGAGGATCCGCGTGATCGCGCAGGCGTAGAGACCAGAGGCGAGGTCGCTGACCTCCGCATCGATCTCGTAGGCGAGCTCGTGGTCGCTCGCGGTCTCCAGCATGTCGACGCAGGCGGCGACGTCGGCATCGTTCGCCATCGACTCCTGGGCGGAGGTCGCGACCGGCGTGTTGACCACGGCGAGTGCGCCGTCGAGGTAGGGGAGGTCGACGCCGGCATCACGGAGACCGGCCGGGCTCATCACGACGGTGAGGAGCCATTGGTCGGTGCGATAGTTCTCCGCCTGGGCGTTGAAGATCTCCAGCGGCACGCCCGTCGTCGAGACCGTGAGGTCGACGCCGGCCTCCTTGAGGCGTTCGTAGACCAGGGCCTGGTCGCGGGCCGTCTCGCCGAGATCGTTCTCGTTGCCGCCGACCAGTCCCTCCACGACGTCGTAACCGGCGTTGCGGAAGGCCTCGACGGTCGCCGCGTACTCGAGGGCCCCGGCGTCGACAGAACCGACCACGCCGATGGTCGCACCGGCGAGCACACCCTGGCCCTCGGCCAGCGCAACGAGGTTGTCCGCCTGGGTCTCGTAGCTGGCCCAGAGGGTGGCGTAGGGCGCGTTGCTTCGATCGAGCAGCGAGTCGGTCATCCCGGCGACGACGACCGCGGCCGTGTCGTTGAGTTCGGTGAAGCACAGGACCTGCTCGTCCAGCGCCTGGCCGATGACCACGAAGACCTCTTCATCCTGGGTCAGTTCGACACAAGCCTCGTCGAAGCTCGTGCTGCCCAACGGCAGGAACTCCCGACCGTGGATCTCGATCATCCGGCCGTTGACGCCGCCTCGCTCGTTGATGTCCTCGAGGGCGGCCGTCCAGAGGTCGAGGGCGTTGGTGCGTCCGAAGTCGACGCCGATCTCGGACAGCGTGTCCCAGTCGACCGCGGTGATCCCGACCTTGATCGTCTCTGGAGTGACCCCGCGAAACGAGGCAGTGAGCTCAGGGGTCGACTCGACCGTGGGTGCGCTGGTCGAGCTGGTGGTGGCGGTGGTGTCGTCGACCTCCCGTTCCGCACCGGGTGCGGGGGTGGGGGAGGGGTCCGCTGACCCGCAGGCGGCGCAGGCCAGCGCGAGAGCCATGAGGGTCGCGCCGAAGGGCAGGGAGCGTCGTCGAGCCATACCTCCCAATCGGAGGCGGCGGCGTCAACGTGAGGGTGACGTCCGACTCAGTGACGGATCAGCCGTCGACGAGATTCCAGAGGCCGGTGGTGGCGTCGAACTCCACGAGGGTGAGACCCTTGATCGCGCCCATGTCGTCCGGGCCGAGCGAGGCGTCGGTGTATCCCGGCAGGTCGATCGGGCCGATGGCCTCGAGCCCCGCCTGGAGCGAATCGTTGGTCAGCACCGGACCGGCGTTGAGGAGGGCCTGCTCCAAGATCGCGACGTTGGCGCAGGCGCTGAGTGCCTGTGAGAGATCGTTGACCTCGGCATCGAGCGTGTAGAAAACCTCGTGGCCGCTGCGGGCGACGAGATCGTCGACGCATCCGGCGACGAGCGGGTCATCGGCCATGTCCGGCTGGCCGGGGGTGCCGATCGGGGTGTTCATCACGGCGAGCGCACCCGCGAGATACTCATGGGGAACGCCGGCGTCGGTCAGGCCCCGGCCCGACATGGCGGTCGAGAGCACCCACTGGGGAGACTCGTAGCCCGCGTCGATCGCGTTGGCGAGCGTCAGCGGCACGCCGCTGGTCGAGACGGTCACGTCGACCCCGGCGTCGTCCATGCGCTGATAGATGAGCGCCTGCTCCCGGGCCGACGCGCTGAGGTCGTCGGCGTTGCCCCCGATGAGACCCTCGATCGGTTCGAGCCCGATCCCGCGCAGGGCTTCGAGGACCGACTCGTAGCCGGTCAGGCTCACGTCGACCGCGCCGGTCACGCCCACCGTGGCGTCGTCGAAGACACCGGTCGCCGCCATGATCTCGGCGAAATGTGCTGCCCGCCCCTCGGAGGTGTCGAGCACGGCGGCGTAGGGCGCCCTCGCCCGAGCCATGCGCTCTTCGGTGATGCCGGCGGCGACGATGGCTGCGGTTTCGTGGAGCTCGGTGAAGCACAGGATCTGCTCCTGGAGCGATGTGCCGATGACGACGAACACCATTTCGTCCTCGGTCAGTTCCACGCAGACGGCGTCGACGGGGGCGGTGCCCTGCACGGGGAGGAACTCCTTGAGCACCGGTTCGAGCATGCGACCGTGGACGCCGCCCCGGTCGTTGACGCTCTCGATGGCTGCGAGATAGAGGTCGCCGGAATTCGACAGGCCGAAGTTGACGCCGAGTGCCGCCAGCCCGTCGAAGTCATAGGTGAGGATGCCGACCTTGATGGTCTCGGGGGTCACGCCTTGGAAGCTGGCGGTCAGTTCAACCGGTTCCGTCGTGGTGGTGGCGTCGTCAGGTTCGGCCGCGCTGGTCGTGGTGGTGCCGGCAGCGGTTGTGGTGGGCGCCGCCGGCTCGCCGCCGTCGTCTCCGCAGGCCGCGGCCAGGAGGCAGAGAGCGGTGAGGGCGGCGAGGACGGAGCGGCGGCGCATGGCCACCCATCGTGGTGTCGGCCGACCTGCTTAGCCAGCTGGCTCAGGCGTGCTCACCCTGATCCCCTGGACGAACAGGGAGATCAGGTACTCGAAGCTGGCATCGTGGCGACCTCGACCGAGCGCGTCGGCCGCCTCGAGGGTGCTGAAGCCGTGGAGGGCAGCACGAAGGGTCCGCCCGGCCGAACGGGCTTCGGTCGACGACAGGCCGAATCCGGCGAGCACCCGATCCATGGTCTCGATCGCGCTGCGTCCCACTTCGCGCTTGTCGGCGCTGTCGACCTTGCGCAGCGACAGTTCGCAGCGGCCGGGATGATCGGTCGCCCAGCGCCGATAGGCCCGGGCGAAGGCGGCCACGGCGTCGTCACCCGCGACGCCGATCACCGAGTCGCGCAGCGTCTCGCCGAAGTCGGCGGTGACGGCGATGGCGAGGTCGTCGAGCAGTCCTGCGAGTCCGTCGACATGGCTGTAGAGCGACGGGGACTGCACCGCCAGGGCGTCGGCCACCGCCTTGAGGCTGAGGGCGTCGAGGCCGTGACGGTCGACGATGCCGAGCGCGGCATCGATCACGTCGTCCTTGTCGAGCCCCCGTCGTCGTGCCATGTGGCCGATTGTAGTGGTTGAAGTCAGATAGGTCTATGTCTAAGATGCTTAGGCACCCCCGACCAGTGAAGGCACCAACCATGGCTGAGCAAGCAACCGAGCGCTACACGATCATCTCCGCCGACAGTCACGCCGGCGGCAACATGGCGATGTACGAGGAGTACCTGGCCGCCGAATGGAAGGACGCGTTCGCCGAATGGCGGGGCGCCTACTCCAATCCGTACCGAGACCTCCAGGACGACGGGCGGACCCGCAACTGGGACAACGAGCGACGCGTCACCGAGCAGTACGACGACGGCGTCGTGGCCGAGATCACCTTCCCCAACACGGTGCCGCCCTTCTATCCGACCGGCATGCTCATCGCCTATCCGCCCAAGGACGGGGAGGAGTACCAGCGGCGCCGCGCCGGTATCGACGCGCACAACCGTTGGTTGAAGGACTGGTGCGACGAGTATCCCGCACAGCGCTGCGGTCTGCCGCAGATCTTCCTCGAGAACATCGACGATGCCATCACCACCCTCGAGTGGGCGGCCGCCGAGGGCTTCCGATCGTTCATGATGCCCCACGTCGCCCCCGACGTGGACCTGCCCGGCCTGTGGTCGCCCCACTGGGATCGCCTCTGGGCCGCGGTGCAGGACCTCGACCTGGTCATGACCCAGCACGGCGGCAACGGCACCCCGAACTACGGCAGCGACCCCGCGTCGGGACTCATCTTCCTCATGGAGGTGCCGTTCTTCGCCCACCGCAACCTGTCACACCTGATCATGAGCGGCGTGTTCGAACGCTTCCCGAACCTGAAGTACGTCATGACCGAACAGGGCACGGCGTGGGCCATCGAGGAGCTGCGGCGCATGGACATGTACCACATGCAGATCTCGGGTGGCCGCGTCGGCGAGCTCGGGTTCTCCGCCGACGTGGTGCTCCCGATGAAGCCCAGCGAGTACTTCGACCGCAACGTCTGGATCGGGGCGTCGTTCCCGTCGCCCGGCGAAGCCGAGGCGATCAAGACGCTCGGTGTCCACAAGGTCATGTGGGGGTCGGACTATCCGCACCACGAGGGGACCTACCCCTACTCGGTCGAGTCGCTCCAGCGTGCGTTCCACGAGTGGGACGAGGCCGACCTGCGTCGGGTGCTGAGCGAGAACGCCGCCGAGCTGTACCGCTTCGACCTCGATGCGCTGGCCCCGATCGCCGCGGAGCACGGTCCGACGGTCGAGACCGTCGCCACGGCGCTGGCCGAGATCCCGAAGAAGGCGACGAGCCCGGCGTTCTTCAAGAAGTGATCGACCGCGGAGTGCGGTAGTGTCACTACAGCTGTCCGATTGGGGGATCGGACGTCGATGGCGCTTCCCACGGG
>JBDQKM010000106.1:0-12085 GCA_040263275.1 Acidimicrobiales bacterium | reverse complement strand
CTTCGGTGAGGGTGATGCAGGCATCGAGCATGCCGGCGTTGTCGGCCGGGTTGAACCCGGCGACGGTCGGCTCGAGCATTCGCCCGTTCACGCCGCCGCGGTCGTTGACGCCGTCGGTGAGGGCGCCGACCACCGCGTCGGGATCCCCGAAGAAGCCGAACCCGAATGCGCTGGTGTCCCAGAATCCGATGCCGATGCGGATGGTGTCCTCGGTGACTCCCCTGAAGCTGGCGGTGCGGACCACGTCCGCCGCGGCTGTCGTGGTCGTGGCCGACTCGTCCTCGGCCGGCATCGTCGTGGTCGTCGACTCTTGCGCTGCGGCGGTCGTCGTGGTTCCACCGTCGTCGACCTGCGCGTCGTCGCTGTCGCCGGTGGAGCATGCTGCGGCGATCAGTGCGAGCAAAAGGCTCGCGATGAACAGTCCGGTCGTACGCGTCGTGCCCATTGGTCCCCCTCGGATGAGCTTGTTCCGGAGAATATACCGGTGGTATAAATCACTGTCCAGTGGACGTATGGGGGACCGATGACCGACTCAGATTCCAGCGTTGCGGCCGACCTTGTCGCCCAGATGACGCTCGAGGAGAAGTGCACGATGGTCTCGGGCGACGGCGCCTGGATCGTCAAGGGCTGCGAGCGTCTCGGCATCCCCGAGTGGTGCCTGAGTGACGGTCCTGTGGGTGCCCGGGGAAGGGCCATGGGTCCCGGCCTCGTGGTGCTCGGGCCGTCGGCCATCGCCGCGACCTGGGACCCCGACCTCGTCGAGGAGATCGGCATCGCCCTCGGGACCGAGGGCAACGATCGCAAGATCGACGTGCTGCTCGCCCCGACCGTCAACCTCCACCGTTCCCCGCGCGGTGGGCGCCACTTCGAGTCCTACAGTGAGGACCCCGAACTCAGCGCTCGGATCGCGGTGGCCTACATCAGCGGGGTACAGAGCCAGGGGATCGGTGCCTGCGCCAAGCACTTCGTGGCCAACGACCAGGAGTTCGAGCGTTTCACGATCGACGTCGACGTCGACGAGCGTTCGCTCCGGGAGATCTACCTGCCGCCGTTCGAAGCCGCCGTGAAGGAAGCGGGCGTCAAGTCCGTCATGGGCGCGTACAACTTCGTGAACGGCGACCACGCCTGCGCGCACCCCGACCTCCTGGTCGGCGTGCTCAAGGAGGAGTGGGGGTTCGACGGGTTCGTCGTGTCCGACTGGGGCGCGATCAAGGAGACCGTCGCGCCCGCTCGGCACGGGTTGGACCTCGAGATGCCGGGTCCCGGTCGATTCTGGGGGCGCGACGGGCAACTCCAGGCCGCCGTCGAACGCGGTGACGTCGACGAATCGCTCATCGACGACAAGGTGCGTCGTATCGTTTCCTTCCTCGAGTGGCGGGGCCGGATCGGCGCACCGACCGACCACGACGAGACGAGCGTCGAACGTCCCGAGCATCGCGAGCTGGCCCGCGCCGCCGCTGCAGCGTCGATGGTCCTGGTGAAGAACGACGGGGCGGTGCTCCCACTCGCCGACACGGGCTCGGTCGCCCTCATCGGCCCCGGTGTTGCCGACACCGCGGCCCTCGGTGGGGGATCGGCGAGCCTGGCCCCCTTCCGCACGACCACCGTGCTCGAGTCGATGACCCAACGGCTCGGCGAGCGTCTCGTCGGGACCGCACCGGGGATCGACATGGCCCGAAAGGCGGCGGCCGTCGCGCCGGAGTGGATCGGCCCCGACGGGGTGGCCTTCGAGATGTACGACGGCATCGGTTTCGACGGTGAGATGTTCGACTCCTATTCCCGTCCGAGTGTCTTCAACGTGTGGTTCGGTGATTCGTGGCCCGAAGGTCGCGACACCATGTCGGTGCGACTGTCGTTCGAGATGACGCCGACCTCCTCCGGGCGACACCGCTTCTGTGCGCTCGGCTTCGCCCATGCCCAACTGTTCGTCGACGACGTCCTCGTCGCCGACAACCACGTCAACCGGTTCAGCGGTGGTCTCGGCCAACACGGTGGCGACGGCTACATGGATCTCGAGGCCGGGCGCACCTACCGCGTTCGCATGGACCATGCTCCCGAGCAGGAAGGGCAGTGGGTCTGCATGGTCGACGTCGGAGTGGAACTCGCCGACCTCGACAAGGAACGAGGCATCGCGGAAGCGGCTGCGCTCGCTGCGTCGGTCGACACCGCGGTGGTGGTCGTCGGGTCCAACAGCGAGTGGGAGTCGGAGGGTGCCGATCGGGAGTCGATCGACCTGCCGAACGACCAGGACGAGCTCGTCCGCGCCGTGGTGGCGGCCAACCCCAACACCGTCGTCGTCCTGAACTGCGGCGCACCCATGACCCTTCCGTGGCTCGACGACACCCCGGCCGTGGTGCTCGCCTGGTACCCGGGACAGGAGGCGGGCGAGGCGATCGCCGACGTGCTGCTCGGCGATGCGGAGCCGGCGGGGCGTATGCCGACCACGTGGGCCCGCGACGAACGCGACACGCCCGCCTACCTCAACTACCCGGGCGAGGCGGGGGTCGTCCGCTACGGCGAGGGTGTCTTCGTCGGGTATCGCTGGTACGACGCCCGGGCCATCGAACCGATGATCCCTTTCGGGCACGGCGGCTCCTACACGACCTTCGAGTGGGGTGAGCCGACCGTCACGGGCGAGGGTGTGGACGTCGTGGTCGAGGTCCCGGTGACCAACACCGGAGACCGCCGGGGCAGCGAGGTCGTGCAGGTCTACGTCGCACCCGACGAGCACGTCGTCCCTCGGCCCGACAAGGAGCTCGCGGGGTTCGCGAAGCTCACGCTGGCGCCGGGCGAAACCGGCATCGCCAGCGTGGAGTTGAAGGAGCGGTCGTTCTCCCGCTGGGATGTCGAGACCCACGGGTGGCTCGTCGATCCGGGCGGCTACACCCTCGTCGTGGCCGCGTCGGCGACCGACGTCAGGAGCCAGATCTCCGTGACGGTCTGACGGCCGCGCACCGGCTACAGCACCGCCACCGCGTTGACCGGTGATCCGGTACCGCCGTCGACGTGGAGTGGCGCCACGGTGAACTGGAACTCCCAACGTTCGGCGGCCGCACACGCGGCGCCCAGCCGATCGAGGCGCAGGTTGTCGAGCAGGTGGACGCCCATGGCAACCAGCGCACACTGGTGCACGGGCATGAACCAACCCTCGAGGCCGAGGCCCGGCAAGCCGTCGCTCACCCCGTCGGCGCCGAGGACCGCGATGTCGCGATCGTGCAGCCACGGGATGCACTCGGGATGCAGGCCGGCCAGGCCGTGCCACGGCACCCAGGGCCCCTCGGCCGCCCGCTTCGCGTCGCGGCCGGTGGCCACGAGCAGGATGTCGCCCGCGCCGACGGAGACACCCTGCGTCGCGACGCAGGCCTCGAGTTCGTCCACGGTGATGAGATGGGTCTTCTCGAGCGACTCGATCCCGAGCGAACGCGGGATGTCGAGCAGGACACCGCGGGAGACGATGCCGTCGCTCGCGTTCATGATGCTGCCCCGGCGGGCGCCCGTGCTGCGCACCTCGGTGCCGGCGAAGCCGTTGTACATCCGGCCGTCGACGAACACGTGACACAACGCATCGATATGGCTGGTCGCCATGCCGTGGAAGGCCACGCCGACGAAGTCGCTCGTCATCTCGAAACCGGTGCCGGGGAGCAGGCAGTCGTCGCCGCCTCTGACCATCATGTGCAACGCCGGGTGCGGGTTGTCGGGTGCCGGCTGCACGGCCAGGGGCAGCGAACAACTGACCACATCGCCGGTCGCCACGGTCGCTGCGGCCTCCAGCCGCTTCGCCGGCGTGATGAGGTTGAGTGCACCCGCCTCGTCGTCTGGACCCCACCGGCCCCAGTTCTTCACGCTCTCGAATACGGAGCGCATGCGGTCGGCTGTCCACGCGTCGGTCGTCATGGCCAGACGGTATCGTCCGGCGATGTCCCGGTTCGACGACATCACTGCGCGCTGGGGTGACAACGCCCGGCGCCTCACCGACGAAGTGACCGTGCTCGTCGGTGATGAGCTCGGCAGCTACCCGAGCGGCAACTCACTCGTCGTGAGTGGTTCCGGCGAGACCGTGATCATCGACCCTTCCGTGACCGTGGTCGCGAACGATGGCGCCGGGGTGCCGGTGGACGCCGTCATCAACAGCCACGGGCATGAGGACCATCTCGCCGGCAACGGCCTCTTCGCCGATGCCCGTGTCCACATCCACGAGGCGGACCTGCTCGCCGCACGAAGCCTCGACGGCTTGATGGAGGTCTACGGGTTCGACGCCGAGGCCGAGGCCGAGGCCCGGGCGACCTTCGTCGAGGAGTTCCACTACACCGACCGGCCCGATGCCACCGGCTTCGCCGACGGTCACGTGTTCGACCTGGGCGGGGCTGCGGTCGAGGCCGTCCACCTGCCCGGTCACACCCGTGGTCACAGCGGGTTCCGCATCACCGGCGGCGTCTTCTTCCTCAGCGACATCGACCTGACCGGATTCGGTCCGTACTACGGCGACGTGTGGAGCGACCTCGGCGACTTCGAGGCGAGTCTGCGCCAGGTGCGCGAGGAGGACGCGTCGTTCTACGTCACCTTCCACCACAAGGGCGTGATCGAGGGCCGGCCCCGGTTCCTCGAGATGATCGACGACTACCTGGCCGTGATCCCTCGACGCCATGCCGCGATGCGGGACTTCCTGGCCGAACCCCGCTCCCTCGACGAGATGGCCGCCCACCGGTTCATCTACCGCGAGCACATCCCGGCAAGCTTCGCCGACCGGGTCGAGCGCCGGTGCGCGTTGCTGCACGTCGACCGCATGCTCGCCCGCGGCGAAGCCGAGGCGACCGACGACGGCCGCTACGTCGCCTGCTGACCGCTCCGCACCAACAACATGACGATGCCCTGTTCGGCGGCCTCGGCGATCGTCGTCGCCTCCACGAGTTCGAACGTCCGGTTGGGAACCTGCTGCGTCATCACCAGATAGGTGTTGCGTGACGCAGGTGGGTTCACGTCTCGAACCGTCGACGGATCGCCTCGTTGGTGACGAAGACCGGGAGGTCGTGCTCGTCGATGCCGGCCCGACTCGGACCTCCGTCGACGTCGATGGTCTGACCGCTCACGTAACTCGCCAGGTCCGACAGCAGGAACAGGGTGACGTCGGCGATGTCGTCGGGCTTCCCGCGGCGCTGGAGGGCGATGTTGACGGCCAGGGGATCGACCTCGTCGGGATCGCGACCTGACCGGGGAGTGTTGATCGTGCCGGGCGCGAGGGTGTTGGCCCGGATGCCGTGGCGGCCCCACTCCATCGCCATCGAGCGGGTGAGCGAGTCGAGCCCGGCCTTGGCCGCGCCATAGGCCGACAGGAGCGGTTGTCCGCGGCTCGCGATCGACGAGATGTTGACGATCGCGCCGGGGCGGCCGTCGGTGATCAACCGGTCGGCCACGTGCTGGCACGCGATGAACGCGTAGCGCAGGTTCGTGGTCATCAGGTGGTCGAACGACTCGATCGGGAAGTCGCGGAGCCGGTGCCAGTGCTCAGGTGTGGCGCCCCCCACGACGTTGACCACGAGCTCGGGCCAACCGAGGTCGGCCGCTCCGGCATCGATCGCGGCGCGGAGGGCATCGAAGTCGCTGACGTCGGCGACCTGGCCCGCGGCACGGCGTCCGGTCGACTCGACGTCGGCGACCGTCGCCGCGACATGGTCTGCGACGGCACTCACGGGGAGCACGTCGGCGCCCGCGGTGGCGAGTCGATGACACACCGCCGTGCCGATGCCACCGCCTCCGCCTCCGACCACGAGGGCCACGCGTCCGGACAGGTCGATGGGAACGCTCACGGGCGACACTGTAGATCTGCCTGGGTCGCACGTGGTTCCCGTGCGCGAAAACCCCGGGGGGCGACTGGTCGTAGGGATCGAGGGGGGTGTAGCGTCACGGACGGCGGGAATCCCGAACGCACAGCGTGAAGGGTTCAAGAATCGAAGGCGACCGGCGGCTGCTCGGCAATGGGCGAAGACATGGCGAACCAGATGCGAACGGGACCGATCGACGACCCTCCTGTCGTCGCGGACGTTCCGTCCGAACCGACAATCCCCACCGTGGTGCCTGCGACGGGTCGCGGCCGGCTCTCCGTCCGGGCGCGGGTCGCGGCAAGGGTGCCGTTCCAGTACCTCATCGAGGGCGGATCGCGCCTGCGGCGTCGTATCCAGCCGGTCCGCGACGGGTTCCACGACGACGAGATCGTGGTCAGGCCGATGCGGCGGGAGCGGATGAGCGCCGTCCGGCGTCTCGAACTGCGCCTCTGGCTGGGCGGCAAGCTGCACTGGCGCGAGGACTGGGTCGAGTTCGACTGGCACGTCGTGGCGGAGATCGACCATCGGCGACTTGCCCACGTCGGTGTTGCCGACCGCGTGGCCACCTTCGACGGCGTGCCCACGCCGATCGGGCTGATCGGCGGGGTCTACACCGACCGTCTCTTCCGTCTCCGCGGCATCGCCTCGCGGCTGATGCGCGCCGCCGAAGCGGATCTCGCGGCCCGGGGGAAGACCCACGGACTCCTGATGTGTGGCGAACACCTCCAGGGTTTCTACGAACGTCTGGGATGGGAGCGGGTCAACGGTCCGCTGCAGTTCGACTGGGGCTGGGGCCCCCAGCTCGACGTCGGTTGCACCATGGTTCGGCGCCTGACCGACGACGCCGTGCTCCCCGAGGGGCTCATCGACCTCCACGGTCAACCGGCCTGATCTCGTAGCCACCCCCAACTTGCAAGCGAACGTGTGTTCGCTACGATGCGGCGATGCTGCAGTTCGACCACGACCACGAGATCGAGCACCTGCGACGCTCGTTGGCGATGCTCCCGGCGGGGTCCGACGCACTGAAACGTGAGGAAGCCATGGCCCTGCTCGGCCGGCTGCGCGATCTCACCGCCCGGCTACGTCGGGTCGAGGCGGGCTTGCGTTCGCTTCTCGACGACGAGGTGGTGTCGTGACTCAGGTCGCCGCGTGGGCGTCGAACTTGTCGCGCACCCATTCGCCCGTGATCGCCGCGATCTCGTCGGCCGCCTCGGCCATGAGATGGTCGGTGTCGGGAAACAGCCGCACCTCTCCGGTGCCGGCGAGGGTCTGCACCATCATCGAGTTCTCGGGGCCGAGGATCGAGTCGCGTTCGCCGTGGAGCAAGAGGAGCGGGGTGTCGCCGATCCGCGCCGCCTCCTCGCACCCGGCCGACTGGGTGGCGTAGGTGATCACGCCGGCGGTGTGGGCGGCGAAGGTCGACGCCGCCTGGATCGCCACGGCACCACCGAACGAGTGACCGAGGATCGCGAAGCGCTCGGCACCATTGCGCAGGGCCAGGTCGGCGGCTGCGCAGGTGTCGAGAAGCGAACGGGTGAGGTCACCCGGCTTGCGATAGCCGACGGCCATCGCCGCCCGGCCCTCGGCGGCCAGCTCGAGGCCGAGCTCGAGATAGAGCGATCGGCCGGGGCCGAGCATTCCGCCCATCGCGCCGCCACACATGAGGACCACGTCGGTCGCGCCGGGCGCCCCGTGCCACATGATCTGGAGCAGCCCCTCCATCGTGTAGATCTCCACGACGCGGCTCGTCTCGCTGAGTTCGCCGTCGGCCTTGGCCAGCACCCCGAGCATGTCGAGGGGCGATCGCCGTGACGGTTCGGGGGCGCTCGTGGAATCGGTCACGGAATCCATGATCTCACGAACGTGATGTGGCGCTACCATTTCATCCGCTGGCGCCGGTGCCCGAGCGGCCCAAGGGAACGGCCTGCAAAGCCGTACAGTCGCGGGTTCAAATCCCGCCCGGCGCTCGTCAGTGCACGAAGATCGAGGTCGTCGCTCCGGCGGCGGCCTCGACTCGCGTTCGTGCGAGATCTTCGTTCGGGATTCGCGACATCCGCTGCTATGGTTTCCGACCTCAGGGCCGTTAGCTCAGTTGGTTAGAGCGCCTGCTCGACACGCAGGAGGTCACAAGTTCGACTCTTGTACGGCCCACGGGAACCCTGCGGGTTCCTTGGAGTTCGGCTTCGCCGAACTCCGGGGACACCCCCACGGGAACCATTCGGGTTGCTTGGAGTTCGGCTACGCCGAACTCCGGGGAACTCCTGGATGACAACGCTGGCAACGGCTCGGGGAGACCGATGAGCGATCCACAGCTCGAGACGTTCCGATCCAGTATCGACAACATCGATGCGGCGCTGATCCTGCTGCTCGCCGAGCGGTTCAAGGTCACCAAGGCCGTGGGCGAATACAAGGCAGACGCAGGTCTCCCCCCGGCCGACCCGGCTCGTGAAGAGGCCCAGATCGAGCGGATGCGATCCCTCGCCGCCGAAGCCGATCTCGATCCAGCCTTCAGTGAAGCGTTCCTACGGTTCGTCATCGCCGAGGTGATTCGTCACCACGAGCGCGCCGCCAACCGGGACTGAGCCTCAGTTCACCGGCTGCGTGTCGGTCCAGAGCACCTCGAGGCGGCGACGCGCGATACGCCAGCCGGCGTCGGTGCGTACGAACTCGTCGTGGTAGCGGATGTGCATCACCGTGTCGGTGCGGTCGCCGTCCGAGAGGTGATGGGCGGTGCAGTACGTCACGCCGGTGGCGCCCTCGGATCGGGCCTCCACCAGTTGCTGACCGAGCACGTGCGACGTGGCGACATAGCGACGCAGCCCCTCCATCGCGGTGAGGATCTCGTCGATCCCGGACCGGACCGACCGGCCGGTGTCGAGCGTCGCCTCCTCGACGAAGACCTCGCGCAGTCGCTCGAAGCTCCGCGTGTCGACGGCGATCGCGTAGCGGCTCGCGAGGTCGCCGAGTGCTGCTCTGTCGTGGAGGTCCAGGCCGTCGCTCATCGCTGTCACGATCGCACGTCGACGACGACCAGTGCACACCGGTGGCCCGGGTAGGGTGAGCCACCAGCCGATGAGATCTTCACGACTCGACCGATCGAGCGCCCTGCCGCTGTGGGCGCAGCTCGAATCCGAACTGCGCCGGGCGATCGACGCGGGCGAATTCGACGACCGGTTCCCGACCGACCTCGAGCTGACCCGCCGCTACGACGTGAGCCGGCACACGGTCCGTGAAGCCGTGGGACGACTGCAGTCGGACGGGCTGCTGACCCGGGTGAGGGGGAGAGGCACTGTCGTCGAGCGCCCCGAGTTC
The DNA here is from genome assembly GCA_040263275.1 of Acidimicrobiales bacterium. GTDB lineage: Bacteria > Actinomycetota > Acidimicrobiia > Acidimicrobiales > Aldehydirespiratoraceae > JAJRXC01. Next base: position 2,954 of record JBDQKM010000106.1, on the reverse strand, counting down.
GAGCAGCGCCTCGGTGCCCTCTACAGCCTGTTCTCCTCGATCGAGGCGGCCGGTGTCGAGCAACGAAGCGAGGTCGTCGAAGTGGGCATGACCGCCAACGCCGATGTCGCCGACCGCCTCGGGCTCGGCGCCGACGAGGAGCTCTTCCGCCTCCAGCGGGTTCGACTGGCCGATGACGAGCCGCTCGCGATCGACACGGCGTGGCTTCCCGCCGAGCTGGGCCGTCCGCTGCTCGACGCCGACTTCAGCCACACGGCGCTCTACGACGAACTGGAGCAGCGCTGCCACTGCCGGCCCGACCGGGGGTGGGAGCGCATCGCCCCGGTCATCCCGTCACCGACCGAACGGGCGGTGCTGGGCAGCGCGTCCGACGAGGCCGCCTTCCAGGTCGAACGGCTCGGACAACACGGTGACGCGGTCATCGAGTGGCGGGTCACGCTCATCCGCGGCGATCGCTACCGCTTCTTCGCCGACTGGTCGGCCGCGGGAAGTGGTGGCCTTCGCCTCGCCTCGGAGGAACCGTCATGACCGACCCGTCCGCGCCCCACGACCCCACGGTCGAACGGCTCGCCCGCATCCTCCACGATGCGTTCGTCGACTACCACGATCGCTTCCTCGGTATCACCCACCGGGCATCGCGCCGGTTCCTCGAACGCGACTGGGCCGCGCACCAGGCCGACGCCAGCGAGCGACTCGGACTCCACAAGCAGCTCGTCTACGGGGTCGTCGACGCGGCGCGGCTGGTGCTGCCCGAAGACGACGCCGAGGCCCGGGCCCTCTGGGTGAAGGCCCGCCGGCGCTATGTCGACCTGGTCGGCGAGCGCATGGACCTGGAGCTGGCGGAGACGTTCTACAACTCCGCGACCCGCCGTTTGTTCGAGATCATCGGACTGGACACCGAGCTCGAGTTCCTCTGGTTGGGACCCACTGCGCTGCCGGCCGACGACGGCACCAGGGGTGAATACCGGCCGTTCCCGCTCGAGAACGACCTGGTCGAGTGCGTCCGGGAGGTCTTCGAGCATTCGCCGCTGGCCACCCACTTCGAGGATCTCGACGGCGACGCGGTCCGCGTGGCCGGCCGGGTGCAGGCCCAGCTCGACGAGATCTGGGATGGGCACCTCGATGCCATCGACGTGCTGCGGCCGATCTTCTATCGCAACAAGGGTGCCTACCTCGTGGGCAGGTTGCGCTGGCTCAACCGCGTGTCGCCGATCATCATCCCGCTGCTCTACACCGAGCGGGGTGTCCACGTCGACGCTGTCCTGCTCACCGAGACCGACGCCAGCCGACTCTTCGGCTACACCCGGTCGTACTTCCATGTGCTGTGTCGACGCCCGGCGGCGATCGTCGGCTTCCTGAAGTCGGTGTTGCCGGTGAAACCGGTCGCCGAGCTCTACACGTCGATCGGCTACAGCCAGCACGGCAAGACCAACCTGTTCCGGGCCCTCTACCGACACATGGACCACTCGAACACGCGCTTCGAACGGGCGCGGGGCGCCCGGGGCATGGTCATGGCCGTCTTCACGCTGCCGTCGTTCGACGTGGTGTTCAAGCTGATCAAGGACCGGTTCGCGCCCACGAAGCGGACCACGCCCGAGGAAGTGAAGCGTCGCTACAAGCTCGTGTTCAACCACGACCGGGTCGGCCGACTCGTCGACGCCCAGGAGTTCACCAACCTCAGCTTCCAGCGCGATCGCTTCGACGAGGACCTCATCGACGAGCTGCGTAACGACTGCGCCCGGACCGTCACGATCACCGACGACGAGGTGGTCCTCCACCACGTCTACACCGAACGTCGGCTCTACCCACTCGATCTCTACCTGCGGGAGATGTCGCCCGAGCGGGCCCGGGCTGCCGCCATCGACTACGGGTTCGCAGTCAAGGACCTCGCCGCTGCGGCGATCTTCCCCGGCGACCTGTTCCCGAAGAACTTCGGCGTCACCCGTCACGGTGCCGTCGTGTTCTACGACTACGACGAACTGGCGCTCCTGCAGGACGTCAACTTCCGCAAGATGCCGGTGAGCCAGAACTACGACGACGAGATGTCCGACCAGCCGTGGTTCCCGGTCGAACCCCACGACGTGTTTCCCGAAGAGTTCAAGACCTACCTCCGCTCGCCCCGCGTGGTCGGCGAGGTGATGGAGAGCCGCCACCCCGAACTGTGCACGGTCGAGTTCTGGAAGTCGATGCAAGCACAGCACGAGCGGGGCGAGATGCCCGATTTCTTCCCTTACCCAGAGGAGTTGCGATTCCATGCCACTGACGACGACTGAGGGCCGGGTGGCAGTGGTCACCGGCGCGGGTTCGGGGATCGGGAGGGCCATGGTCACCCATTTCGTCGAGCGGGGACTGAAGGTGGCGGCCGCCGACATCGACGCCGCGGCCGCAGCCGAATCGGCCGCGCTCGCAGGGGGCGAGGTGATCTCGATGGGAGTCGACGTGACCGCCGCCGACGGCGTGGTCGCCCTGGCCGACGCCGTCTACGGCGAGTGGGGCGCCGTGCACCTCCTCTGCAACAACGCCGGCGTCTTCCAGGCCGGTCTCTCCTGGCAACGCAGCCCCGCCGACTGGGAGTGGGCCCTCGGCGTGAACCTCTGGGGAATCATCCACGGGATCACGGCGTTCGTGCCCCGCATGCTCGACGGTGGCGACGAAGGCCATGTCGTCAACACGTCGTCGGTGGCCGGTTTCGTGGCAACTGGCAACTTGGCGTAGGCTCGATGCCCGGGGGCGTGCTGAACCGCGTGGACCCGACCGGTTCGAAGGTCATGGCCGAAATCGGCGCAGCGATCCCCGCAGACGCAGCCGGCAAGGTCTACTACCTCGCGAACAACCTGCCGTATGCCCAGCGCATCGAAAACGGTTGGTCGCGGCAGGCTCCGACCGGTGTTGTCGGCCTGACCGTCACCGAGTTCCAGGCCTTCGTCGATAAGGCGGTGGCCGATGCCAAGGCG
>JBDQKM010000105.1:0-12174 GCA_040263275.1 Acidimicrobiales bacterium | reverse complement strand
CTGCATGCCGAGGCACACACCGAAGATGGGTGCGGCCCCCTTCAGCTCCTCGAGCACGCCGATCGAGACGCCGGAGTCGTCGGGCGTGCCCGGACCCGGCGAGATCAGGATCCCGTCGGGCGCGAGTTCCCTGATGCCGTCGAGGTCGATCTCGTCGTGGCGCTTCACGACCGGTGTCGCCCCCAGCTCACCCAGGTACTGGACGAGGATGTAGACGAACGAGTCGTAGTTGTCGATGACGAGGATCGTCGGCGCGTCACTCACGTGGTCGAACCTATCGGCCCCGTCACGTTGCGATCACTCCGGTTTCGTCGGTGGTGCAGTCCCGCGGCGGTGGCGAAGCCCAGCGCCAGGAGCGGGTAGGTGAAGAACGCGACGGTTGCCGCGCTGCTGCTCGAGCAGTAGCCGTCCATTCCCGGCACGTGCTCGTAGTGCGTGGCGACACATGCGAACACCAGCGTCGTCGTGCCGATCGCGCCGACCCCCGACCATGTGGCGAGCACCACGAATCGGGTTGCCCGTCGGCGGTCACCGAGGAGCCAGATCGCAGCGACCCCGAGCACATAGATCGCTGCCCAGAACACCACCTGCCCAACCGTCACGCTTCCGACGTTAGACGGGAGTCGCGTGGGTGAGGCCGCGGCGGCCTGGCGTCAGTCGTCGTCGGCTTCGGCGTAGACCGCGGCGCTGGCGCCGGCGAGCTCGGCCTGCTGGGCCAGCTCCTCCTCCGCCCGCTTGGTCTCACCGTTCTCGATGGCCCCGAGGACGTGCATGGCGATGTCGGCCACACGCACCTCGTCCTCTTCCTTGCCCGCAGCCTTCACGCCGTCGTCCATCATCACGTAGCAGAACGGACACGCCGTCGCGACCTGGGTGGCGCCGGTGTCGACCAGCTCCTGGGCCCGGACGTCGTTGACCTTCTCGCCGACCGTCTCCTCCATCCACATACGGGCGCCACCGGCGCCACAGCACATGCCCTTGGTGCCGTTGCGTCCGGCTTCGACGATCTCGATGCCGCCGAGCTGGCCGAGCACCTTGCGGGGTGCCATGTAGACGTCGTTGTGGCGGCCGAGGTAGCAGCTGTCGTGGTAGACGACGCGCTCCTCGAGCTCGGCACCGTCGAGGTCGAGGCGGCCCTGATCGACGAGCCACTCGAGGAACTGCGAGTGATGCACGACCTCGTAGTGGCCGCCCAGCTGGGGGTACTCGTTGGCCAGCGTGTTGAAGCAGTGCGGGCACTGGGTGACGATCTTCTTGACGCCCATGGTGTTGAGCGTCTCGATGTTCTGGCTCGCCAGCATCTGGAACAGGTACTCGTTGCCGGAGCGGCGGGCAGAGTCGCCGGTGCAGTTCTCGGCCGGGCCGAGGATGGCGAAGTCGACATCGGCGCGCTGCATCAGCTTCGCCATCGCCTGGGTGACCTTCTTGTTCTTGTCGTCGAAGGAACCGGCGCAGCCGACCCAGTAGAGGTATTCGGCTTCGATCGGGTCGGTGCCGTCGATCACGTTGATGCCCTCGACGCCGGCGGTCCAGTCGGCCCGTTCGCTCTGGCTCATGCCCCACGGGTTGGCGGAGTTCTCCATCGAGCGGAACGCCTGGCCGAGCTCCGACGGGAAGTCGGACTCCATGAGCGTCAGGTAACGACGCATGTCGAGGATCTTGTCGAGGATCTCGATGTTGACCGGGCAGATCTCGTCGCAGGCCTTGCACGAGGTGCAGGCCCAAAGCTCGTCCTGGGTGACCCGGTCGAACATCCAGTTGGCCGGCACGGTGATGTCGTCGTCGACGCCGATCGGGGGCGACACGGCGGGGTCACCGGTGCGGGCCATGACCTCGCCCGTCTTGAGCACGATCTCGCGGGGGTCGAGCGGCTTGCCGGTGGCGTGGGCCGGGCAGACCGAGGTGCAGCGGCCGCACATGGTGCAGGCGTCGGTGTCGAGCAGCTGCTTCCAGGTGAAGTCCTCGATGACCGAGGCGCCGAAGGTCTCGAGCTCGGTGTCGCCCGAGACCAGATCGGGCATCGGCTTCATGGCGCCCTTGGGGCGGTCCTTGTCCTTCAGATACATGTTGAGCGGCGACGTGAACATGTGGCGCAGCATCGTGGTCGGCAGGATGACCAGGAAGGCGATGAAGCTGAGCACGTGGGCGATCCACCAGGCCTGGTGCCAGCCGGCCACGTTGTCCCATTCGTCGACCAGGTCGGCGAGCGGGTACCCGATGAAGCTCCACTTCTCGAACTCCGGCAGGTCCTGCTCGGCGATGCGGAACATCTCGGCGCCGAAGCCCGTGACGGCGATGGCGAAGAAGACGCCCAGGATCACGGCGTGTTCGGGTTTGCTCTTGATGCGGATGCGGTAGGGGCGCCAGTTCCACGGGCCGTAACGGCGGACGATGGCCCAGACGATGCCGACGAGGAAGACGAGGCCGGCCGCGTCGCCGACCATGGCGTAGCCCCGATAGACGTCGCCGTGGAGGAACTTCAGCGACTCCGGGAGCTGGTGGTTGACCTCGAGCACCGTGGTGACCGCCAGCAGCACCAGGAAGCCGAAGTAGATCATCGAGTGCATGATCCCGGCGCCCGGCTCGCGCAGCAGGGTCTGCATGTAGACGCCCGCTCGGAAGTCCTTGGCCCGCTTGGGGGCGTTCTTCAGCGTGGTGCGGCGGTTGTCGGGGCGACCCCGCTCCCAGTTCTTGACCCGCATGGCGAACATGTAGGCGCCGTAGACCAGCAGCAGCGGAAGAAGCGTGTAGAACGCGAGCTTGAGCGGCGTCGGTACGTTGCCGAACACCTCTCGCTGGATCTCGCTGTCGTCGTGCCAGTCGACGATGACCGACGAGAAGACGCCCGAGGCAAGGGTGAACAGGGCGATTCCGACACCGAGGGCGATGACGAGATGATGGGGCTTGAGGCGCGAATTCATGGCGTCGCAAACTTACCTCCCTCCGGGAGACGGCGACGCATTCAGCCCGTCCACGGCCCGGCACGGTTCATATCCACGAAACAATGGCGAAATCCCAGGCTGGCAGCGTGAATGCCATGGACATCACGCTGATTCGGTGGCCTGCCGAGGCCGACCGACTTCCGGAGCTCCGTGAGGCGCGGCTGCCGCGACTGCTCTTGGTCGACGAAGGCGCACCGCCCCCGGTCATCGAGGACGAACACGAGGACTGGATCCGCGTGCCGGCGCCGGAGGAAGACGTCCGGGCCCGAGTCGAGGGCCTGTCGCGTCGGGCGGCCGCAGCGGGTGAGGGCGTGCCGGAGATCGACGAATACGGGGTGGTGCGCTTCAACGGCGCCCACACTGCGGTTCCGCCGGTCGAAGCGCGGCTCGCCGAGCTGCTGATCCGTCGCTTCGGAGCGGTCGTGGGTCGTCCCGAACTCTCCGAGGCCGGCTGGCCCGGAGGCCATGCGAGCCGCAATGCGCTCGATGTCCACGTCCTCCGTCTCCGTCGTCGCCTCACCGAGGCCGGCCTGTCGATTCGCACCGTGCGGGCTCGCGGCTATCTCCTCGAACCCGCACCGGTCGGTTCAGCATCTGACAGATTGACGTCAGACGCCTGACTCACCCGTGCAACGCGACGGTGCGCAACGGGTAACAAGCAACGAACAATCCGGAAATCTGCGGCTTCTACGTTCCTTTCCATCGCCGTAAGGAAGGGACAATCTCATGCGGACGAAGTACGGAAAGAGGGCATTGCTCGGGGCTGCTGTTGGCGCCGGGACGCTCTTGTGGGCACTACCGGCCGGAGCACAGGAGGGCGAGACGACGCTTGCGGACGTCGAAGCCGCCAATGCGACGACCCAGGCCTTCATGGACAACATGTGGCTGGTGATCGCCGGCGCCATGGTGTTCCTGATGCAGGCGGGCTTCGCGTTCGTCGAAGCCGGTCTGACCCGAGCCAAGAACATCGCCAACATCATGGCGAAGAACCTGGCCGACATGGCGGTCGGCGCCACGGCGTTCTTCATCATCGGCTGGTCGATCGCCTACGGGACGAGCGACAGCAACTGGTGGGGCGGTCTCAACGACTTCTTCTTCAAGGACTCGGGCGACCCGAACGCACTGTTCGACATCTCGGCGGGACTCTCGCCGGCGACGAACTTCTTCTTCCAGGTGGTCTTCGCGGCCACGGCCGTCACCATCGCCTCGGGCGCCATGGCGGAGCGGACGAAGTTCTCCGGCTACCTGATCTTCTCGGCCTTCATGACCGCGATCATCTACCCGGTGGTCGTGCACTGGACCTGGGGTGGTGGCCTCATCGCTCAGATCAACATCGGTGACCGGGTCTACTCCGACTTCGCCGGATCGACCATCGTGCACCTCACCGGTGGTGTTGCGGCACTGATCGGCGCAGCGATCCTCGGACCCCGCATCGGGAAGTACGGGCCGGACGGTAAGCCCCGGGCCATTCCCGGCCACAACATCGGCTTCGCCGTGATCGGTGTGTTCATCCTCTGGTTCGGTTGGTTCGGCTTCAACGCCGGCTCCGAGCTGGCGGCCGACGGGCTCCTGTCGTTCCTCGCCATGAACACGCTCATGGCCGCCGCGGCCGGTGTCATTGGTTCAGCGATCGTCGTCTACCTCAAGACGGGCATCGCCGACGTGGCCATGGCTGGCAACGGCGCCCTCGCCGGTCTCGTGTCGATCACGGCACCGGTCGGCACGGTCGAGCCCTGGGCCGCCGTGGTCATCGGCTTCATCGGCGGTGTGATCGTGGTCTTCGCAGTGCTGGGCTTCGACAAGATCCGCATCGACGACCCGGTCGGCGCCATCGCCGTCCACGGCGTCTGCGGTATCTGGGGCACGCTGTCGATCGGCATCTTCGGCCGCTACGACGACGCCTTCCTCGGTGCCGAGGAGGTCGGTCTCATCTACGGCGGTGGGATCGAGCAGCTCGTCGTCCAGGCCCTGATGGTCCTGATCGTCATCGCCTGGGTCGGCATCACGAGCTTCCTCGTCTTCAAGGCGATCGACATGACCATCGGTCTCCGTGTCGACGAAGAAGAAGAGAGCATGGGCCTCGACGTCGCCGAGCACGGCTCCGCCGGCTACGGCCTCGAGACCGTGGGCCTCAGCTGATCACCACCTGAAATCCCCCTCGATTCGGCCCCGGGCGCAACGCCCGGGGCCGTTTCGTCTTTTTCCCCTGACGCCAGAACGGAAGAGGGGGGTCAGGCGCTCCGCACGCGGCGGACGCGGCCGACATAGAGGAGGGCGAGGACGACGCCGAGGGGGGCGTAGACCGCGGTGGCGACCGCCATCCCGAGGGTCCAGACCCGCTCGCCGTCTCGGAGCGCGAGGACGACGGCGGCGAGCACGAGCACGACCGAGACGATGAACACCAGGCCGTTGAGGGCGCCGATGCCGAGCACCTCAGTGGCCCCCGGCCTGGGCCGCGACCTCGGCGGCGCCGGCGGCCGCTGCTTCGGGGTTCATCGCCCGTTCGAGCGGATGCTTCGCCTCGACCGGGCGCATGTCGTCGCCGATGCGATAGTGCAGCGGCATCCCCGTGGGGATGTTGAGCTCGGAGATCTCGTCGTCGGGGATCGAGTCGAGATGCTTGACGAGGGCCCGCAGGGAGTTGCCGTGGGCGGCGACCAGCACGGTGCGGTCGGCCCGGAGATCGGGGACGATGCCGTCGAACCAGTAGGGCAGCATCCGCTCGACCACGTCCTTGAGGCACTCGGCCTCGGGGAGCAGTTCGGGGGCGAGGTCGGCGTAGGCGGCCGAGGCATTGGGGTTGTACTCGTTGTCGTCGCTGATCGGCGGCGGCGGGGTGTCGTAGCTCCGCCGCCAGATGTGGAGCTGCTCATCGCCGTGCTTCTCGCGGGTCGCGGCCTTGTCGAGGCCGGTGAGGTCGCCATAGTGGCGTTCGTTGAGGCGCCAGCTCCGGCGCACCGGGATCCACCGCCGGTCGCAGCCGGCGAGCATGAGCTCGGCCGTCTCGATCGCCCGCTGTTGGAGCGACGTGTAGACCACGTCGGGCAGGAGTTCGGCGTCGGCCAACATCGGGCCGGCGGCTCGAGCCTCGGCTCGCCCCTTCTCGATCAGCGGGCAGTCGTACCAGCCGGTGAAGAGGTTGCGCTCGTTCCATTCCGAACGGCCGTGGCGGACGAGGATCAGGTCGTACATGTCGAGAAGGGTACCCGGACCCACCCACGGGCTAGAAAGGCGGACATGTCTCCACGTTCGGGCCGTCTCGTCTGCAGTGCTGTGATCGTCGTGGCGCTGCTGGCCGCCGGGTGTGGAGACGGGGTCGGCGACGCGCTGGGCACGACGACCACCGAGGCATCGACGTCCTCGAGCACGACGACCACCACGACCTCCTCCACCACCTCCTCACCCAGCACCACGACCTCCTCAACCACCACGACCACCACGACCACGACGACGGTGCCGGCGCCGGCTCCGACGAGTGAGGGCTTGGCGCTGGCCGACCTCTTCGAGTTGACCGAGTCGCTGCTCGCCGAACCCGTCGCCCGCCCAGATGCAGGGGTTCACCGATGCCAATGCCGAGATCACCGAAGAGGTGTCGGCGATCGACGAAGAGCTCTTCGCCGGCCTCGACCGGGTCTTGCGGGATCGGGGCACCACCGGCGCGGTGTACCTGGCCGACATGCTCGGCCCGATCGCCGAGTACTCCCAGCTCCTGGTCGAGTTGGGCACTCTCACCAGCCTGCGACCGTCGGAGGAGCTCGAGGCGTGGGACTCCCTCCTCGCCCGTACCGGCGATGTCCGTGACGAGTTGGCCGCCCTCGTGCCCACGCCGCGCCTCGAGGAGTTGCACGAGCGCCAGGTGGCTCTGATGGCCGACACCGAAGCGGTCTTCGAGGAGTTCCTCGACCTCCTCGTGGCCAGGGAAGAACCCGGAGCCTCCCTCATCCTGGCGTTGGGCGCGATCCAGCGCGACGGCTTGCTGCTCCGCGAGGAGCGGGGTGCTGCGGTGACCGAAGAACTCCGGGGGGAGGCCGACTGATGGCGTTCGAGAGCTTCGCCGACAAGGTCGTCGTGATCACGGGAGCAGGCTCGGGCATGGGTCGGGCCTACGCGCTCGAGTTCGAGAACCAGGGCGCCAAGCTCGCCCTGTGCGACATCGACCCCACGGGTCTCGACGAGACGGTCGCCGCGCTGCGCGACTCCGGACCCGGTCGAGTCCTGGCATCGGTGGTCGACGTGGCCGACGAGGAGGCGATGCGGGAGTTCGCCGACCGGTCGCGGGCGGCGCTCGGCAACGCCCACGTGATGATCAACAACGCGGGCATCGCCGGGTCGATGCTGCCGGGCGCCGAGACGTCGGTGAAGGACCTCGACCGGGTGTTCGCCGTCAACTTCTACGGCGTGGTCCACGGCACTCTGGCGTTCATGCCCCAACTGGAGATCAATGCGGAGGCCGCGCTCGTCAACGTCTCGAGCATCTTCGGCATGATCGGTGCGCCGGGCAACGCCGACTACTGCGCCACCAAGTTCGCGGTGCGGGGCTACACCGAGGTGCTGATGGCCGAGCTCGACGACTCCCACATCCAGGTCCACCTCGTGCATCCCGGCGGGATCGACACCAACATCGTCAAGGGCACCACGGCCGAGGACGACGCCAAGGCGCTGCTCACCACCCCGCCGGCCGACATCGCGGCCAAGGTCGTCGAGGCGATTCGCAAGAACCGGCGTCGTGTCGTGTTCGGCAACGCGGCGCGCCCGGCCCGGTTCGCCTCGAACTTCCTGCCCATGGGCATGGTCGCCCGGATGCTCAAGCGGGGTGCAGATCGGGGTCAGGGCCTCGGGGTCACCAACTGAGATCGTCGTCGACGAGGTGATCTCGGCGATCGCCGTGGTCTCCCCCCGGGTCGAAGGAGAGCGTGCTGGACGTCGTCGCTCCCCTCGGTGGCTGTGGCGAACCCCGCCACGACGGTCGGCGGGGGCCGGGGTCTCCGGTGCCCCGGCCGGTTCGAGGGCAGCCGCGATCAGCCAGATCAGGCCGAGCCTCCACGTTGGGTTCGTAGGTCGGGGGGGGTGGCACCGGCCGTGAAACGTTCGTTGCAGAGCCACGAGATGCCGTCTTGCTGGAAGTCGGCCGCCACAACCGTTTCGCGATCTGCTCTGACATGGGCACAAAGTTGATGGCCCCACACTCAACTTTTCGGTGTCGACGGGAATTTCCCCCGGTATGGTGCGGTTCACACACCTGTATCCCCCCAAGAACCCTCACGAAGGATCTCACCAACCATGCCAAAGGCCGTCGGTATCGATCTCGGCACCACCAACTCCGTCGTCTCCGTCCTCGAGGGTGGAGACCCCGTCGTGATCCCCAACGCCGAGGGATCCCGCACCACCCCGTCCGTCGTCGCCTTCGCCAAGGACGGCGAGGTGCTGGTCGGTGAAGTCGCCAAGCGGCAGGCCATCACCAACCCCGAGCGCACGATCCGATCCGTGAAGCGCCACATGGGCACCAACTGGACGATCGACATCGATGGCAAGGCCTACAACCCGCAGGAGATCTCGGCTCGCGTGCTGATGAAGCTCAAGCGCGACGCCGAGGAGTACCTGGGCGACACGGTCACGCAGGCCGTGATCACCGTGCCGGCCTACTTCGACGACGCCCAGCGCACCGCCACCCAGGAAGCCGGCCAGGTCGCCGGTCTCGAGGTGCTGCGCATCATCAACGAGCCCACCGCGGCGGCGCTCGCCTACGGCCTCGACAAGGAAGAGACCGAACAGACGATCCTCGTGTTCGACCTCGGTGGCGGCACGTTCGACGTGTCGGTGCTCGAGCTCGGCGACGGCGTGTTCGAGGTGAAGTCGACCGCCGGCGACACCAAGCTCGGTGGCGACGACTGGGACGACGCGGTCATCGATTGGCTCGCCGACTCGTTCAAGAACGACCACGGGGTCGACCTGCGGGCCGATGCCATGGCGGCCCAGCGCCTCAAGGAAGCGGCCGAGAAGGCCAAGATCGAGCTGAGCCAGACCCAGTCGACGCAGGTCAACCTGCCCTTCATCACCGCGACCGACGCCGGTCCGCTCCACCTCGACTACGAGCTGAGTCGCAGCAAGTTCCAGGACATGACCTCCGACCTGCTCGACCGCTGTCGCAAGCCGTTCGAGCAGGCGATCAAGGATGCCGGACTCACCAAGGGCGAGATCGACCATGTCGTGCTCGTCGGTGGCTCCACCCGCATGCCGGCCGTCGCCGACCTGGTGAAGGAGCTCACCGGCTCCGAACCGAACAAGACGGTGAACCCCGACGAGGTCGTGGCCATCGGTGCGTCGGTCCAGGCCGGCGTGCTCAAGGGCGAGGTCAAGGACGTGCTGCTCCTCGACGTCACCCCACTCTCGCTCGGCATCGAGACCAAGGGCGGCGTCATGACCACCCTGATCGAGCGCAACACCACCATCCCCACCCGCAAGAGCGAGACCTTCACGACGGCGGAAGACAACCAGCCCTCCGTGGAGATCCACGTGCTCCAGGGTGAGCGCGAGATGGCGCAGTACAACAAGACGCTCGGCAAGTTCCAGCTCGTCGATCTGCCCCCGGCCCCCCGCGGCGTGCCCCAGATCGAGGTCGTCTTCGACATCGACGCCAACGGCATCGTCCACGTGAGCGCCAAGGACACGGCGACCAACAAGGAACAGTCGATGACCATCACCGGTCAGAGCTCGCTGTCCGACGACGTGATCGATCAGATGGTCAAGGACGCCGAGGCCCATGCGGAGGAAGACCGCAAGCGCAAGGAAGAGGCCGAGGTCCGCAACACCGCCGACACCCTCGTGTACCAGACCGAGAAGCTGCTCAAGGACCAGGCCGACAACGTCAGCGAAGACGAGAAGTCGACGATCGAGGCCAAGCTCGAGGACGTGAAGACGGCCCTCGAGGGCACCGATCTCGAGGCGATCAAGGACGCCACCGAAGCGTTGATGTCGGCCAGCCAGGAGTTCGGCCAGCGTCTCTACGAGGCCGCGGCCGCCGAAGAGCGCAGCGCCGAAGCCGAGGCGAGCACTCCCGATGACGACGAGGTCGTCGACGCCGAGATCATCGAGGACGACGACGAAGAGGCGTCGTGAGCGACAACCACGACGCCACTCCGAGCGAGCCGGTCGAGGAAGGCGAGCCCCCCGCGCCGTCCTCGGCCGGCGAGCCGGTCGACCCGTTGACGGTCGAAGAGTTGGTGCTCACCCTCGAGACGGTCACCGCCGAGCGCGACCAGCACCTGGCCGACCTCCAGCGCGTCACCGCCGACTTCGCCAACTTCCGCAAGCAGACCGAGAAGCGCAACGCCGAGTTCGCCGCCCAGGCGGGAGCCCGGGTGGCCGAGGCCCTGTTGCCGGTGCTCGACGCCTGCGACGCGGCGGCCCAGCAAGGAGTCGAGGGCGTCGAGCCCATCGCCGCCCAACTCCACGGAATCCTGCAGCAGTCGGGTCTCGAGATCATCGCCGACGAAGCCGAGCCCTTCGATCCCAACCGCCACGAAGCAGCCATGACCGAGCCCGGTGACGACGACCAAGACGTCGCCGTCGTCGCCCAGGTCCTGCGTACCGGCTACGCCTGGAACGGCCGAGTTCTTCGGGCGGCGATGGTCAAGGTGAAGGGCTGAGGTCAGCACACACACACGACGCAAGCACGATTTTCTGAAGGAGGTGTCACATGGCTGCGGAACCGCAGAAGGAATGGTTCGAGAAGGACTACTACAAGACGCTCGGCGTCAACGAGAAAGCCACGGCCAAGGACATCACCAAGGCCTATCGCAAGCTCGCTCGTGAGCTGCATCCCGACAAGAACCCGGGCGACACCGCCGCCGAGACCCGCTTCAAGGAGGTCTCGGCCGCCTACGACGTGATCGGCGACGAGGAGAAGCGCAAGAGCTACGACGAGGTCCGCCGCCTCGGGCCGATGGCCGGTGGCTTCGGCGGGCCGGGCGGTCCGGGAGGCCCCGGGGCCGGCGGGTTCAACGTCGGGTTCGACGACATCGGTGACCTGCTCGGTGGGCTCTTCGGCCGCGGCGGTCGTGGAGGGCGGGGAGGTCCGCAGCAGCAGTCGCGAGCCCAGACTGGCGCCGATCTCGAGGCCGACCTCACACTCGATTTCGACGACGCGGTCCGCGGGCTCGAGACGACGATCACGCTCACCAGCGAAGCGACGTGCCACACCTGTTCGGGTACCGGCGCGAAGCCCGGCTCCACCCCGGAGACCTGCAAGGTCTGCAACGGCAAAGGGGTCCAGGACGAGAACCAGGGCCTCTTCTCGTTCAGTCGCCCGTGCGCCTCGTGCGCCGGACGTGGTGCCATCATCACCGACCCGTGCACCACCTGTCGCGGCATCGGTGTCGAGGTCCGCCCGCGCGACGTGAAGGTCCGGATCCCAGCCGGCGTCAAGGAGGGCCAGAAGATCCGGCTGAAGGGGCGCGGCGGACCCGGCCGGCTCGGCGGACCGCCCGGGGATCTCTTCGTGCGGATCCACGTCGCCGATCATCCGCTGTTCGGACGGTCGGGCAATGACCTGACCATCGAGGTGCCGATCACGTTCGCCGAAGCGGCCCTCGGCGGCACCGTCAAGGTGCCCACGCTCGACGGCAGCCCCGTGACCATCCGTATTCCGCCGGGCACCGCCAGCGGCAAGACCTTCCGCCTCCGCGGCAAGGCGGGCGCCGGCGACCTGCTGGCCAGCGTCGTCGTCACCGTGCCCGATTCGCTCACCGACGCGCAGCGCGAGGCGATCGAGGCCCTGGCTGCCGCGTCTCCCGACTCGCCTCGCTCGCACCTGGGAGTCTGACGATGGATCAGGAACGTTTCCACCGGGCCGTCTATGTGATCTCCGTTGCGGCCGAACTCGCAGGGGTGCACCCTCAGACCCTGCGCATCTACGAACGCAAGGGCCTGGTCGACCCCGCCCGCACGGGTGGGGGTAGTCGCCGCTACAGCGACGCCGACATCGCGCTCCTCCAGCGGATCCAGGAACTCACCAACGACGGCCTCAACCTCGCCGGAGTGAAGCGGGTGCTCGACCTGGAAGCCCGGGTCGCGCAGCTCGAAGCCGAACTCGACCAGCGTGACTCGGCGGCGTCGGCTGCCGTCGACCAGGTCCATCGCCAATACCGGCGCGACCTGGTGCCCGTCCCTCCCCGCAGCATCACCCTCTACCGACGCCCCCGTCGGGTCAGCGACGGGGGCGTCGGTAGAGGGT
>JBDQKM010000104.1:0-12276 GCA_040263275.1 Acidimicrobiales bacterium | reverse complement strand
GTCACGAGCCTCGGGATAGCCCGCCGGTACCGCGGGCAGGGCGGCGAGCCATCGCTCGGCAGCCCAGTCGGTGAGGTCGGGGCGCTCCACGACGATCTCGTCCCAGGTGCGATCGCCGGCGGTCATCGGGGTCACGACGACCTCGGCATCGGATCGGTCGCCGACCATCGCCGGATCGTCGGCGAAGAAGACCGGATCGGTGCTCGCCGGCCGTCCCGGCTCGAGCACGCGGGCCGAGAATCCGGTGCCGAGCATCTCGTTCGCTTCGGCGGTGGGGTCGTGGGCGTAGGGCGGCATGGGAGGAGTCTTCCTGTTGCGGGCTGTGCCGGAAAGTCGGTCCGCGCCCGGTCCTTTCCGCGAGTGTCGTCGTGGCGACGATTCGAGCTGCCGACGCAACGCTCGGGAAGAGACATCGGGCCGGCGGGGTTCCCGACCCGTGCCGACACACCGTCTTGCCGTCATCCTCTTCGCACTCGGCGTGGTCGCCGCGGCGTGCGGCGTCGAGTCGTCCGTCGATGCGGCGCGGAGCGACGCTCCGGAACCGACGGCCGTCGACCGACCGTCGGCGCCGCCGGTGGGTGGCTGCGACGCCGACGCCGCCTTCGCGGCCGGGATCGTGGCTGCACCGTGCGACCCGCTCGACCCGGAGGCCGATGCCGGCGAGTTCACCATCACACAGATCTCCTCGACCGGCCGCGAGGACGTGCCCTCCGCCCTCGATGACGCAGCCCGCGACGAGTTCCCCGAACCGCTGATCGACCTGTCCCGCATCCGCTCGGGTGGCCCTCCGCCCGATGGCATCCCGTCGATCGACGATCCGGTGTTCCAGAACGCCGCCGCGGTCGACTGGCTGGCACCGAGCGAGGCGGTGCTCGCGCTGGAGATCGACGGTGTGGCCCGGGCCTACCCGATCCAGGTGTTGACCTGGCACGAGCTCGTCAACGACACCGTCGGCGACACGCCCGTGACGATCTCGTACTGCCCGCTGTGCAACTCGGCCCTGGCCTACGACCGGCGGCTCGGTGACCGGATCCTCGACTTCGGGACATCGGGTCGGCTCTTCAATTCCTCGATGGTGATGTACGACCGTCAGACCGAGAGCCTGTGGACCCACTTCGACGGGGTCGCCGTGGCCGGTGCGCTCACGGGGGCGACACTCGACACGTTCCCGATCTCGACGGTGTCGTGGGAGGACTTCCGGAGCGCGCATCCCGACGCCCTCGTCCTCACCCGCAACACCGGCTTCCGTCGCGACTACGGGCGCAACCCCTACGAGGGGTACGACGATGCGTCGACTCGCCCGTTCCTGTTCGACGGCGAGTTCGACGACCGGCTCGAGCCCAAGGCCCGCGTGGTCGTGGTCCGAGACGACGACGAGCCGGCGGTGGCGATCGAACTCGGCCGCCTCCTCGCCGAGGGGGTCGTCGAGTTCGAGGCGCACGGCCGCCAGCTGGTCGCGGTGCTCGATCCGGGCACCGCGAGTCCCCTGCACCGCAACGAGATCGCGGCCGGCTACGACCAGGGTGCGGTCGGGGTGTTCGAGAACGAGCGCGACGGTGAGCCCCTCGCGCTGCGGCGGGTCGACGACGGGTTCCTCGACGAGGTGAGCGGCGCGACCTTCGACGTCCTCGGCCGGGAGATCGATGGCCTCGGTCGGCTGACCGCCGTGGAACACCTCGACACCTTCTGGTTCGCCATCGTCGCCTTCGATGCCGGAGTCGAGATCATCTGATCTCTGTTCGGCCGGGAACAGTTGGTGGGATCGCCGGGTTGCCCACGCATGGCGATCGCAACCACGAACCAATCCGAACTCGTCACCTGGCTCGCCGGCTGCCTCGGGCGGGGTGACCTCGCCCCGCTCTCGTGCGAAGACCTCGAGGAGCTGGCCGGACATCTCGTCGAGGACCACTACGCCGGCGGCACCGACATCTACGAGCGCGACGCCCTCCCCGAGCGGGTGCACATCCTGCGTACGGGAACGATCGAGCTCACCCGCGACCTCGGGGGCCGCAGCGCGGTCGTACAGCTCCTCCGACCGGGCTCGGTCTTCGGCGACGTGCCGCTGTTCTTGCGGACCGGCGAACCGACGGGGGCGCGAGCGGTGGAGGACTCGACGGTGCTCCGTATCGACTCGGTGACCCTCTTCGGTCTGCTCGGCCGCCGTCCGATCCTGGCCCGCCGGTGGCTCGTCTCGGTTGCCGGTCGGATGGCCGAGATGCAGGACCGGGTGAGTGACCTGCTGTCGGGCGGTCTCGACCGGCAGGTGGCGTCGTGGCTGCTTCGGGAGGGGACCGGCGACGGTGTCGCCGTCAGCCAGCTCACTCCCGCCCGCCTCCTCGGGGCGCGCCGCACGAGCGTGAACCAGGCACTGCGTCGACTGGAGGCCGAAGGCCTCGTCCGGACGGGCTACCGCCGAATCGTGGTGGTCGACCCCGCCGGGTTGTCGGCGCTGCTCACCC
Source organism: Acidimicrobiales bacterium (assembly GCA_040263275.1). Lineage (GTDB taxonomy): Bacteria > Actinomycetota > Acidimicrobiia > Acidimicrobiales > Aldehydirespiratoraceae > JAJRXC01. The sequence continues at coordinate 9,817 of JBDQKM010000104.1, read as the reverse complement.
GGGCCTGAACGGCCTCGGCACCGTCCTCAGGGTGTGCTCGTGTAGCGCCCCTGGGTGATGTCGCGGCCCCGGGTCTCGAGTGCCCACACGCTGCCCTTCTCGCACCCGCGCGGACCCAGGACCGACATGCCCTCGCGGAGCAGACGGTTGAGGACCTCGGGGATGAGATCGCCATGGCTGCACATCACCAGGTCGTCCTCCGCGAGGGCCTCGTCGCGCAGCAACTCCAGCAGGGCGTTGGGCGACGCACCTTCGGTCAGCTCCGGATGGAGCTGGACCGTGAGGCCGTGGGCATCGGCGACCCCTCGCACGGTGTCGACACAGCGGGTGGCCCTCGACGACCAGACCCCGCGAATCGTGTGGTCCGCGAAGTGGCGGGTGATCGACTCGGCCTGCGTGCGACCCCGGTCGTCGAGCGGCCGTTCGAGCTCGTCGAGGCGCCATCCGCTGCGGTCGAGGGCGGAGGCGTGGCGAACGAGGTACAGGGTCACGAGGAGGGCAGTGTAGGACGGCGGTGCGGAGCCGGTCACGGTCGGGCAGACTCGGACCCGATGGGGTTCTTCGATCGCAACCGCAAGGCACTGGAAGAGGCCGGGATCGATCCGGCCCGGCTCCCACCCGGCCAGTACCACACCGACCGTTTCCCGGTCCTCCACGTCGGCTCGCCGGTGGTCTACGCCGACGACCTGTCCGACTGGGATCTCCGGGTCTTCGGCCTCGTCGAGCGCGAACTGACGCTCGGATTCGACGACCTCACGGCGTTGCCGACGGTCGAGGTCGTCACCGACATCCACTGCGTCACCAAGTGGTCGAAGTTCGACACGACGTGGACCGGCGTGCGGATGCGTGAGCTCTACGAGCGGGCCGGGGTCTCGCCGGCGGCCACGCACGTGGTGATGCACGGCGAACACGGCTACACGGCCAACCTGCCGCTCGAGCACACGACGGGCGACGATGCCCTCGTCGCGTGGGCCTTCGACGGCGAGCCCCTCGATGTCGACCACGGTCACCCGGTGCGCACGCTCGTCCCCCACCTCTACTTGTGGAAGTCGGTGAAGTGGCTCCGCGGGATCGAGCTGGTCAGCGAGGATCGGCCGGGCTTCTGGGAGCAGAACGGCTATCACCATCTGGGCGACCCGTTCGCCGAGCAGCGCTTCTGGGGCGACTGACCCCCGGCCGTCAGCGGCGAGCCGGCGGAGGAAAATGGGCCATATGGCCCATGCGGACCCAACTGGTTGATCACTAGGAATGTGGTTGTTGGAAGGAGTGTGATGGGTGAGGGCCCAGAAGCTTCGGGGCGCACTGCCGTCGTTGTCGCGACGAACGTCGATGTCCTCGAACGACTCGTGGTGTCGGCGGGCTACGAGATCGCCGGAATCGCGCCCACGGCCGTCAACGGTGAGATGCTGCTCCGACATCTGGTCCGACAGGGCCGAGCCGCCGACGTCGTCGTGGTGGAACACGACCTCGTCGGCCCCACGGGTTGGGATTCGATTCCCGACCTGCGTGCCGCGAGTCCCGCGACCCAGGTTCTCCTGGTGGTCAACGAGGATTGGACTCCCCGTGATCTGGGATCGAGCGGTACCTTCGCCGTCGTGACGAGGAGCCGGCTCGGCGAGCTGGTGACCGAGCTCGACGGCGTTGATCGATGGATCGCCGATCAGGCCGGTACTGCGAGCGACGACGATCGCCGCACCGGTCGCGATCGGCGGGTCCATCAGGATTGGACGAAGGTGGGATGGGAGCGGCGCGTCGAGCAGCGCCGTGCCGCATAATCGTCGAGGTGAACCGCCGCTCGATCGTCCGCCGGCTCGAACGGTCGCCGCGTCTGCACGAGCGCGTGATGGCCGCCGAGGGGTGGCGGGTTGCTCGACGTCTCGACCTCCTCGCCCTGCGGGGAGGCACGCCGGTGATCGTGTTCCAGATGGGCAAGGTCGGCTCGACCTCGGTGGCCTCGTCGTTCCCCACGACCCGACACCCGGTGTCGGTGCAGACCCATCATCTCCACGGCCCACGGATCGAGCGGGCCAAGGAGTGGTCGCGTGAGAGAGGGTTGCCGCTACGGGCCCACTTCTTCCACGCCGAGGCCGTGGCTCGTCGGGTCGTCGAACGGGGCCGCCCGTTCAAGCTGATCACCCTGGTCCGTGAGCCGGTCGGACGATCCGTCTCGAACTTCTTCCACAACTTCGAACGCTTCGTCGGTGTGCCGGTCGACGCCTCGACCCACTCGACCGAGGCGCTGGTCGAGATCCTGGTCGAACACGAGCGCCAACTCGACGAGTCGCGCTGGTTCCAGCGCGAGTTCGAGCCGGCCCTCGGCGTCGATCTCTACGCCCACCCGTTCCCCCACGCCGCGGGGGCCCAGGTCGTACCCAGCGGACACGGAGAGATCCTGGTGCTTCGGCTGGAGACCCCCGATGCCGAGAAGGAAGCGGCGATCGCATCATTTCTCGGCGATCCCGACTTCACGCTCGCCACGGCCAACGTCGGCGACGCCAATGTCTACGGCGACGGCTATCAGGCGTTCCGCGATGCGGCGGTGCTGCCCGACGACTTCCTCGATCGCAAGCTGTCGAGCGGCTACGCCCGGCACTTCTACACCGACGAGGAGCGGGCCGAGATCCGAGCCCGGTGGTCGCTGCGGTAGACGCCGCACCGGTTCGCCCCGGGGGTGACGGTGGTTGCGCCGACTACGAGGGAACGCCATCCGCACCGGTATTCTACCGGCATGACCGTGACCGAAGCCGAGGTGATCGAGGCGCTGCGCCCCGTGCAGGACCCCGAACTCCATCGCAGCATCGTCGATCTGGGAATGGTCCGATCGACCTCGATCGACGGAGGCCACATCGAGGTCGGGATCGACCTGACGATCGCCGGGTGCCCGCTGCGCAACGAGATCCAGAACAGCGTGACCGAGGCGGTCACCGCGCTCGACGGCGTGAGCGTCGTGACGCTCGACTTCGGGGTGATGACCGATGAGCAGCGGGCAAAGGTCCGTGAGATGCTCCACGGTGATCCGGCCGCCACCGCCGGTTCGCAGCCCGCCCACGGTCACGCGGAGGGACGGGCCATCCCGTTCGCCCAACCGGGCAACCGCACCCGCACGCTGCTCATTGCGTCGGGCAAGGGCGGTGTCGGCAAGTCCAGCGTCACCGCCAATCTCGGCATCGCCCTGGCTCAGCGCGGCCACAAGGTGGCGGTGGTCGATGCCGATGTCTGGGGCTTCTCGATCCCCCGAATGCTCGGCGTGGCCCATGCCCCGACCGTCATCGACGACATGATCATCCCTCCGGAGACCCACGGTGTTCGCTGCATCTCCATGGGCTTCTTCGCCCGCGAGGATCAGCCGGTCATCTGGCGTGGCCCGATGCTGCACAAGGCGCTCGAGCAGTTCCTCACCGATGTCTTCTGGGACGATCCCGACTATCTGATCGTCGATCTGCCGCCCGGCACGGGCGACATCTCGCTCTCGCTGGCCCAGTTCCTCCCCACCGCCGAGGCGTATGTCGTGACCACGCCCAACCCGGCGGCTCAGCGGGTCGCCCAGCGGTCGGCCTTCATGTTCGACCAGGTCAACATCAAGGTGAAGGGCGTCATCGAGAACATGTCGTGGTTCACCGGCGACGACGACAAGCGCTATTTCCTCTTCGGTGCCGGCGGCGGTGCCGAGCTGGCCAAGACGCTCGACGTCGAGATGATCGGCCAGGTGCCGATGACCATCCCGATGCGGGAGGGCTCCGATCAGGGGCAACCGGTCATGGCGGTCGATCCCACCAACGAAGCCTCTCTGGTGTTCGCCCAGATGGCAGAGTGGGTCGAGGCGCAGAAGCCGTCGAAGCGCACCCACCCCGAACTCAAGATCAACTGATCCGAACCCGAGAGAGAGAAGCCTGCTGTGGACGTCCGAATCGGTGTCACCGACCATCCCCGTGAGATCGGCGTGAAGCTGCCCGACGATACCGACCGGGCCAAGGTCAAGGGCGAGGTCGAGGCCGCACTCGACGGGTCCGCCGCCACCCTGTGGCTGACCGACGACAAGGGCGGCGAGGTGGGCATTCCCGCCGCCAAGATCGCATTCGTCGAGATCGGCCCCGAGGGCGGAAGCCCCATCGGCTTCGGCTGAGTCGGCGCCGGCGAGACCTATGGCCGGACTCGCCGATCTCGCCCGAGCGCGCACCGCGCTCGACGACGGCGCGATCGACCATCTCCAACGACTGGTCAGCGCCTGGTCGCTGCTGAGCGACCTCTCACACTCCGACCTGCTGCTCTACGCGCCCCTGCGGGACGATGCGTCGGCCTTCGTGGTGTTGGGCCACACCCGGTCGGTGACGGGGTCGACGGTGTACCAGACCGATCCCGTGGGCACCGAGGTCTCGGCGACCACCCGACCGTTGTTGCAGCGGGTGATGCTCGACGTGCGCCGGGCCGAGGGGCTGGTGCCCCGGCCCGATCGTGCCGTGGGGCCGGCCGGTGACGACCCACTCGTCGAGGAGAACGTCGGCGGCATCGGCAACCGACTGACGGTCGACTACATCCCGGTCGTCCACGGCGACCGGGCGGTGGCGGTGTTGGCCCGCGAATCGGACCCGCAGCAGCTCCGCCAGCCGAGCCCACTCGAGCGGCGCTACCGGGCGGTGTGGGAGCGCTTCGCCACGATGGTGGCGGCGGGCGACTTCCCCCTCGCGCTCTCGGAACGGGTCGGGGAGTTCCGCGAGCCGCGCGTGGGCGATGGCGTGGTGATCCTCGATCGCGAACAGCGAATCGAATATTCGTCGCCGAACGCCACCTCCGCGCTCCACCGCCTCGGGGTGATGTCCAACGCGGTGGGCCGTTCGCTGGGCGCCCTCGGGGCTGACGATCGCGCCGTCCGGCGGGCGTTCTCGGCCCGACGGAGCACGGTCGAGGAACTCGAGCGGGGCGAGACGGTCTCGGTCATCACCCGGTGCCATCCGCTGCTCGAGCAGGGCCGGGTGAGCGGCGCGGTGCTGTTGCTGCGCGACATCTCCGAACTCCGCAGCCGCGACAAGCTGTTGGTGTCCAAGGACGCGACGATCCGTGAGATCCACCATCGGGTGAAGAACAACCTCCAGACCGTGCAGTCGCTCCTACGCCTCCAGTCACGGCGACTCGAGTCCGCCGAGGCGCGAGCGGCCGTGGAGCAGTCGGCGCGGCGAATCGGTTCGATCGCCATCGTGCACGAGACGTTGTCAGTGGAGGCTGCCGACATCGTCGATTTCGATGCGGTCGTCCGCAGGGTGGTCGGCATGGTGGAAGAAGGGCTTGGGTCGCTCGAACGGCCGGTGCGGGTCCGCATCGAGGGGACCCTGGGCGAGCTCGGGGGCGACGTCGCCATGCCGTTGGCCGTGGTGTTGACCGAGCTGCTCCAGAACGCCCTCGACCATGCCCGCCCGGTGACCGACGGCGACGATGGCGGGCCGGACGTCGAGGTGCGATTCTCTGCATCGTCTCGGGAGCTCGAGATGCGGGTGGCCGACAACGGGGCCGGTGTGCCCGACGGCTTCGCGCTCGACCGTGACGCCCGTCTGGGTCTGACGATCGTGCGGACGTTCGTGGTCCACGACCTCGGCGGCTCCATCAGTTTCGGTCGTGCCCACCCGGTGCCTCCATACGGCACCTCGGTCGATGTCCGCGTCCCGCGCCATGCGTCGGCGCTCCCGCTCGGCTGAGCGGTCGACGGGTCAGCTCGTCGAAGCGAGGAACTGGTCGATCTCGCCCGGACACACGGCGCCGGCGATCACGCCGACGAACTCGAACATGCCCCGCTCGCTGGTCGCCCAGTCGTCGGCGGCCACAGCCACCTCGTCGGCGAAGGCATCCCAGTCGCCGGTGTGGTCCGAGAGCGCCGAGCACCAACGCGACCCCTCGAGGCCGGGCGCATAGGCGTCGAGGGCCGCAACGGCTCCCTCCTCGATGTCGGCGAGCAGTGTTCGGTGTTCGGCGTCGACGTCGTCGGCGGGCGGGGGAGTGGCGGCACCGACGCTCGCCGCGCTCACGGCGGCGAGCGAGAGGACGGCGGCCAAGGCCGCGATGAGCGCAACGAGCAGATGCAGCTGCCGCTCGGGGCGGTTGCTCTTGGCCTGGTTGTGGGTCGGGCGGCTCGACATGATTCCTCCACGTCGTCATCGGACGTGAGTCATCATCTCGATCTCGATCTCCGCGGTCTGTGACGCGGATTCCGGTCGGGGGGTGACAGCGGTCACCCGCCGGGGTGGTTCAGCGGCCGGCGGCGGCGCGCATGCGGCGCCGGATCACGCGTCGTTCCTCTTCGGAGGTCCCGCCCCACACGCCGGTGTCCTGGTTGGTGGCGAGGGCGAATTCCAGACACGCGTCGCGGCTCATGCAGCTCAGACAGACCTGTTTGGCCGAGGCGATCTGCTCGATCGCGTTGCCGGTGGTACCCACCGGGAAGAAGAGTGCCGGATCGGTGTCGCGGCACGCGGCCTTGTCCTGCCACTCGGCAGCGGTCTCGAATGCGTCGGCGGTCAGTGCCACGGGTCCCCCAAATCGTGTGTGGTCCGGGTGTGATTCCCGGCCGGTGAGTGGCCCCAGTCCCTTGGGGCCGACCAGATAATAGGAACCGGTTCTCCTTCCCCGCAAGGGTTTTTTGAAACCGGTTCTCTTTTCCGCGAAATCGCGTTAGTCGTTGGGCGCCCGTTCACTCTCCGTACCTGCGAGACTCACGAGCGTGACGAATGTGATGGCCCACCGCGGGGCGAGCGCCGCCGCTCCGGAGAACACGGTCGAGGCGTTCAGGTTGGCCGGCGAACTCGGCGCCGACTGGGTCGAGCTCGATGCCCGCCTTTCGGCCGACGGCGTGGTCGTGGTGCATCACGATGCGCACCTCGCCGACGGGCGGATGCTGGCCGAGCTCACGATCGACGAGATGCCCGACCATGTGCCGTCGCTCGCGGAGGCGCTCGAGGCCTGCGGCGACCTCGGGGTGAACATCGAGATCAAGAACCTGCCCGACGACCCCGACTACGACGCCGACCATGCCGTGGTCGATGCCGTCGCCGGTCTCGCCCAGGCCTACCTCGGACCCGAACGGACTCTCATCTCGTCGTTCAACATGGACAGCGTCGATCGCATGCACCGAGTCGACCCGTCGCTGCCGTGTGCGTGGCTGTTCTTCCAGATGACCGACCCCGCCAGCGTGGTGGACCGGGCTGTGGCTCACGAGATGGCCGCCATCCACCCGTTCGACAATCTGGTGGATGCCGCGATGGTCAGACGAGCGCACGAGGCGGGCCTGCTCGTCAACGTCTGGACTGTCGATGATCCCGACCGGATGGCGGCGCTGGTCGAGATGGGCGTCGACGGGATCTGCACCAATGTTCCCGACATCTGCCGGCGGGTCGTCGACGGCACCTAGGGCCGAAGCCCCTTGAGCGAGCGACTACGGCACCACGAGCGCGAGGTGTTCGGGGGTCCAGGTGAAGCGCAAGCGCTTGCTGGCGCCGAGATGGTCGCCGTCGACCTGATAGGGCGCCGGTGGGTCGCACTCGACGACGGCCGACCGCACGCCGGTCTGCACGTGGAGATCGCGTCGGTTGCGCACATCGCCCGGCCCGATCGCCGAGGCCGCCACGGGTCCGAGGCTGCGGAGGCGGATCTGCTCGAGGGTGACGATGGCGAGGGGATCGTCGAGCGTGAGCTCGGGCACGATGTCGAAGGCGCGATTGCCCAGGAAGGTGTAGGGGTTGGCGTTCATCACGATGGTGAAGAACCCCTTGGTCATCTCGTTGCCCTGGGCATCGATGACCCGTAGCGGTGGGTTCTTCCGGTCGACCCGCCGAAGCCACGTGTCGATCGCCGAGTAGACGAACAACGGGTGGCCGGCCCATCGCTTCCAGGGCCCCCGCCGCTCGACCTGCTCGACCACTGCGGCGTCGAACCCGATGCCGCAGTGGAAGAGGAAGTAGCGACCTTCGACCGACCCGAGGCCGATTCTGCGGATCGAGCCGGCGTCGATCGCGTCGAGCAGCACGCCGACCGCGTCGACCGAGTCGTCGGGGAGACCGAGGATGCGGGCGAAGACGTTGGTGGATCCGCCCGGCAGGGTTGCGAGGGCGGTGTCGGATCCGGCCAGGCCGTTCGCCGCTTCGTTGAGCGTGCCGTCGCCGCCCAGGACGACGACCAGGTCGTAGCTCTCCCGCGCTGCGCTCGGGGCGAGGCGGGTGGCGTGTCCCCGCCGGCTCGTCTCTGCGAGGGTGACGTCGTGGTCGGCCGACAGCGCCTTGTGGATCACGACGCGACGGCGCGCCGTGACCGACGATGCGACCGAGTTGACCACGAAGAGGATGCGCAAGAAGCTCAAACTATCTGGTTCCCCGGCATAGGCATTCCGTGGCACCGATGGCAGACTTGGAAGCTATGAAGGTTGTCGTCTGTGTAAAGCAGATCCCGGACCCGGCCGATCCTGGCGCACTTGACCCCGAGAGCAAGACGCTCAAGCGGGATGTCAAGCTGATCCTCGACGAGTCGGACAGTTACGGGGTCGAAATGGCCCTCCAGCTCGTCGATACCGCAGGTGAAGGTTCCGTTCACCTCGTGTCGATGGCTCCCAACAACGAGGTCGGCGGTCTCCGCACCGCCCTCGCGATGGGGGCCGAGAGCGCGACCCTGGTGAGCGACGATGCCCTCAAGGGCACCGACGCCCTCGGCACCGCCAAGGTGCTCGCCGCGGCGATCGCTCGCTCCGAGCCCGATCTCGTGCTCGCCGCGACCGAGTCGTCCGACGGCTACACGGGCACGGTGCCCGAGATGGTCGCCGAACTGATGGGTCTCCCCTCGGTCACGTTCGCCAAGTCGGTCGCGATCGACGGCGGCACCGCCAAGGTGCAGCGCCAGACCGAAGCCGGCTACGACGACGTCGAATGCCCGCTGCCCGCGCTGGTCTCGGTGACCGCCGGTGTGGTCGAGCCCCGCTACCCCTCGTTCAAGGGGATCATGGCGGCGAAGTCCAAGCCGGTCGACGAGGTCACCTGTGGTGATCTCGGTATCGATGCCGGTTCTGTTGGTTGGGCCGGTGGTGGCCAGGAGATCGTGTCGGTCGCCGACGCTCCTGCCCGCGAAGCCGGTGAAGTGATCGAGGACGAAGGCGACGCCCACGAGCGCATCGTCTCGTTCCTCGAAGAGCTCAAGGTTCTCTGAGGAAGGCTGACATGGGACTCGACAAGATCTGGGTGTTCGGTGAAGCCAACGGCGATGCCGTCGCCACCATCACTCTCGAAATGCTGGCCAAGGCCCGCGAACTCGCCGACACCGTCGAGGTGTTCATGGCCGGCGACGGCGACGATTTCGCCGAGGAGCTCGGCGATCACGGCGCCGAGACCGTCTACGCCACGGGCGACCTCGATGGCGCCATGCAGGGTGTGTCCGTTGCCTCTGCGGTCGCAGCAGCGATCGACGGCGGCGACGTGGACGCGCCCGACGCCTTCATGCTGGGCACCACTCAGGACGGGCGCGACGTCGCTGCTCGTCTCTCGGTGAAGCTCGACGCCCCGGTGATCACCAACGTGGTCGATCTCGAGGTCGACGGCGACAGCCTGCTCGGCGAGGAGCCGATCTTCGGCGGCACCGTCGACGTGAAGACCAAGAACACCTCCGGCAAGCCGGGAATCTTCCTGGTGCGCCCCAAGTCGTTCGCCGCGGAGTCGAGCGGTGGAGCCGAGGCCGACGTCGAAGACCTCGATGTCCCCGATCTCGGCGCCACGGGTGGCGCCACGGTGACCGACCGGTTCGTCGAGGAGTCCGACGGCCCGAAGCTCGACGAGGCGGCCATCGTGGTCTCCGG
>JBDQKM010000103.1:0-12327 GCA_040263275.1 Acidimicrobiales bacterium | reverse complement strand
GGGTACGTCGGGCCGGAGCTCGGTGAGGGGTCGGGCATCCTCTTCGAGTCGCGCCATGGCCGTGGGCAGGTCGCCGTCGCGATCCCACGGCGGGGTGCCGGCACAGCACTCGTAGAGCACGGCGGCGAGCGCGAAGACGTCGGCTCGACCATCGAGATCGCTGCCACGGACCTGTTCGGGGGCCAGGTACTTCGCGGTGCCGAGGACCACGCCGGTTGCGGTGCGGTCGCCGGCGTTGGCCGTGGCGATACCGAAGTCGGTCAGCTTCGGTTCGCCGTCGATCGTGAGGAGGATGTTGGCCGGCTTGACATCGCGATGGACCAGACCCTGGGCGTGGAGCGCAGCGAGCCCGTCGCCGAGCAAGGCGCCGAGGGCCGCGATCTCGGCGAAACCGATGGGGCGCTCGTCGAGGCGCTGACGCAGATCGGGTCCGTCGACCCACTCGAGCACGATGCCGGGCTGGTCGACGATCGAGTCGTAGACCGCGACGAGGTTCGGGTGGTTGACGGTGGCGGCCGTGCGGGCCTCTTCGACGAAGCGGGCCCGGAGTTCGGGGTCGGCGGCGAGGTGCTCGTGGAGGATCTTCACGGCCACGCGGCGGTGGAGGAACTCGTCCTGGGTCTCCCAGACCGTTGCCGTCGCGCCGGCGGCTCGCCGGGCGACGATGCGATAGCGCCCGTCCAGGAGGAGGCCGGTGTCGATCATTCCCACCTCGCGGAAGCTAGTGGCTTCCGTCGGATTCGCTTCCGCGGCGACCACCGGCGGTGGTCGTGCTCGCGGACGGTCAGGCCGGTGTCTGGAAGGCGATGCCCATCACCCGGGGACCGCCGTGGGTGCCGATGACCGGCCCGATCTTCTCGATGCGAATCGAGTCGACGTCGACGATGTCGGAGATCATCGCCAGGAAATCGTCGATGTCGGGGGCGTCGCCGTGCATCACCGCGAGGTTCTCGACCGGTCCGACCTCCTTGAGCTTGTCGCGCAGCCAGCCGAGGGCCTTCTTACGGGTGCGCTGCTTGCCGGCTTCTTCGACCTCACCACTCGAGAGATCCAGGATCGGCTTGATGGCGAGCATCGAGCCGAGCAGGGCCTGGGCCCCGCCGATGCGACCGCCCTTCTTGAGGTTGTCGAGCGTGTCGAGTGTGCCGAACACCTGGGTGCGGTCGCTGAGCCCGTCGACAGCAGCGACGATCTCGTCGACCGAAGCGCCATCGACGCCCATCTGGGCGGCCGCGATCACGATCGAGCCGAGACCGGCGGTGATCGACCGGCTGTCGACCACCCGCACCTGTGCATCGGGGAGTTCGGCGCCCAGATTGTCGGCGGCGGTCTGGGCCGACTGCATGGTGGCGGAGAGCGCAGCCGAGAGGTTGATGCACACGACACCGGTTGCACCGGCGTCGAACTGGCGCCGGAAGGCGGCGTCGAACTTGCCGGGCGCCGGGGCGGCCGTCTCGGGAAGGGCTTCGGACGCTTCGAGGAGGCGGTAGAACTCGCTGACCGAGAGCTCCTCGCGGTCGACGTATTCCTTGTCGCCGAACCGGATCGAGAGCGGTACGACCTCGATGCCGTAGTGGGCGACCTCGTCGCCACGCAGATCACAGGCACTGTCGGTGACGATACGGACGGTCACGATTCCCCCTCGGTCGGTGTCGCGTCGGATGTGTGGGATTCTTGCTCCGACTCGGCCGAGACCGTAGCAGCGACTCGATTGCGGCGGACGCGAAGGATCGTGCGAACCCACCAGATGCCGAGGACGAGGAGGGCGACGATCGAGATCACGAGACCGAGCCCGGAGATCGCCGTCGAGCGGATGTCGACCGTGCCGGAGGCCAGCTCGAAGAAGCCACCGGGGGACACGATGGTCGCCGTGACCCGGGCGTCGCCGGACGCGAGGGTCTCCACGGGGATGGTGATCGTGTTGTCGCCCGGTCGGAGAACGAGCTCGATCCGGTCGCCGTCGGGGAACCGGATCTTCTCGGCCGTGAGCAGCAGCTCGACGTTGATCGGGAGTGGTTGACGGTTGACGATCGTCAACGGGAGGTCGGCGCGGCGATCGGTGAGCGTCACCCGGTCGCCTCCGGGGATCTCCACGCCGGCTGTGCGTCGGGTGATCTCCTCGGTGATCCGATCGACGTAGGCCGAGGCGGCGTCGGCGTCGAGATCCGCCGACACGGCCACCTGGAGCAGACCGACGTAGGGGTCGAGCAGCTCGACCTCGGGATCGAGCATTCGCGCCAGAGTGGCGATGCCACCGACGCCGGCCTCGAGATCGGCGGCCAGTTCGCGCACATCCGGTGGTTCGGTGGGAACGAGTTCGCCGCGGAGCGTCTCGCCGTCGACCCGGGCCAGATCGCGCTGGACGAGCTCTTCCACGTTGGTCACTCGCAGGACCCGACGGTCGTCGATGCCCTCGAGCATGCGCACCATCACCTCGGTGTCGAGCCGGTCGAGATCGAGGAGCACGCCGAGGTCGGTGGTTGCCTCTTCGGCGGCGATGGCGAGTTCGGCGATCGCACGATAGGCCGCGAGTTCGGGGTCCTCGTCGGCCAGGGTGTCGTGGAGGCCTTCGTCGTAGCGCAAGGCGGTGATCGCCACGCCGTTGGCGTCGAGCAACTGGAACGGCTGGGTCGGGTCGGCGGCCCGGGTGTCGGTGTCGAGTTGGTCGTCGTCGACGAGCACGGCGGTCGCGCCGGCCGAGCGGAGCAGGGCGAGCGTGTCGGTGCCGGCGTCGGGATCGAGGCGGACCAGACCGGTCGGTGGGGCGCCGACGAAGGCCTCGAAGGTGTCGTTGCCGAGGGTGTACTGGGCGACGACCTGGTCGGACTCGCCGGCCTGCCGCCAGGCCTCCTCATCCATGTCGACCCACGGGCTGCGCAGGAGCGGGCGCTCGCCGATGATGGCGAGCAACTCGTCGAGGGCGGCCGGGTCGCTGGCGGCGAGGGCGTCGAGGGTCTCCGGGCGGAGCTCGATCGTGACCGCGAGTTCGCGATGGTCGGCGGTCGCCGAGGCGGCGGTGAGGAGGGCGGCGACGTCGAGGTCGTAGCGCAGGTCCGGCTGGAGCGCGACCGGGGCGACCACCCGACCGGTGAAGGCCACGCGGACCCGGAACGGTCCGGTGGCGGTCGGGGCTGCGTCGTCGAGCACGATGAGGCTGGTGGCGAACTCGTCGAGCACCTCGTCGTCCTCGTCGAGCAACTGCACCACCAGCGGGAGCGCACCTGGGGTGCTGCGCAGCGATTCACCGATCTCGTCGTCGGGGAGGGTGAGGGTGCGGATCCCGTCGGGACCCTCGGTGAGGGTGGCCTGGCCGCGACAGTCCCCGTCGAGTGAGCACTCGAAGTTGGCGATGCGGCTGCCGGATGTGGGTGGATCGCGATGGTGGGCGCGGAGTTCGGCGCGGGTGAGGACGGGGTCGTCGTAGATGGTGAAGCGGATTCGCGCGGTGTCGGGCGCGCCGCTCACCCGCAGGACCACCTCGGCGGGGTCGTCGTCGACGAAGAGGGTCTGGGCCTCGAGATCGAGGAGGGCCGCATTCTGGGCACCGACATGGTGACCGCTCGAGAGTGCGGCGGCGGCGACGAGGATCGCGCCGAGCACGGCCGCTCGACGGATGATCATCGAACGGTGCGGGCGAGCACGGTCAGGTGGTGGTCCGCCGGTCGGAATCCGAGGTGTTCGTAGAGGGCGAGCGCCCGCGAGTTGGCCTCTTGGGTGTTGACCCAACCCACCGACGCACCTCGTCGGCGCATCCACTGGAGGGCGTCGTGGACCAGTGCGCTGCCCATGCCCGAACCCTGCCGGTCGGGGTCGACGGCGAGCCGCTGGAGGAATCCCTGATGCCCGGCCCGGCCGGCGACGGCGTAGCCGACGATCTCGGGGTCGCGTACGACGCGGAGACGACTGATCGGGGTTGCTTCGAGCGCGTCGGTCAACCCGTCCTCGTCGAGCCGCCAGAACTCGTCGAAGGTGCGATGGTCGAGGGCGAGGACGGCCTCGCGGTCACGGGCCGTGCCCCGTTCGATCGTGACCCGGGATCGGCGGTTCCACCACCGACGGACCGGCGGCAGCCCGCTGAGGTCGTGCTTGAGGAGATGGAGGTGCTCGCGTTCCTCGAAGCCGTCCGCGAGGAACGCCGCCCGTTCCGGGGGCGCGACGGCCGCGGTCACGATCTCGTCGAAGCCCTGCGACCCCAACTCGGCACGCGCCTTGGCCAGCGTTCCGGCCGTCAGGGTGTGGGCGGGACTCAACGGCACGAGGTAGGCCAGGTCGCCGCGGGCGCGCCACTGTCCGGCTCGGAAGCGGGCGCCGTCGATCGAGAATGACTGGAGGGCCATGGGTGATGGTCAGGCTACGCTCCGCGGCGTGCTGCTGGTCGTGACCGACGAACGGTGTGCCGACCACATGGCCGGCACGAATCATCCCGAGCGCCCCGATCGGCTCCACGCCGCCATCGACGGCGTCGTGCGCTCCGGGGTTCGCGACGCGGTCGAACTCATGGCGCCGCGGCCCGCGGTCGACGACGATCTGGCCCGCGTCCACGCGGCGGAGCTGATCGACCACGTGCGTCGAGTCGATGCCGCCGGAGGGGGTCGCCTCGACGCCGACACGGTGATGAATCGGGCCAGCCTGTCCGCCGCCCTGCTGGCGGCCGGTGCCGTGGTGACCGCCACCGACGAACTCGAGGCTCGCGACGACCTCCACGCCGCCTATGCGGTCGTGCGGCCGCCCGGTCATCACGCCACGGCCGACCGCTCGATGGGGTTCTGCCTCTTCAACTCCGTGGCCGTCGCCGCCGCCCGTCGGGCCGACGCGGGGGAGCGGGTGGCGATCATCGACATCGATGCCCACCACGGCAATGGCACGCAGGACATCTTCTCGCGCCGCGACGACGTCCTGTTCGCGTCGATCCATCAGTCGCCGCTGTATCCGGGCTCGGGCGCGCTCACCGAGCAGGGTTCGGGCGAGGGGGAGGGCTTCACCATCAACCTGCCGCTCCCGCCGGGAGCAACGGGTGACGTCGCCCGCCAGGGCATCGAGGCGGTCATCGGCCCGGCCGTCGAGGAGTTCGCACCCGACTGGGTGGTCATCTCGGCCGGCTACGACGGGCACCGGGCCGACCCGATCACCGACCTCGGCTACACGTCGGCCGACATCGCCGACCTGGTGGCCGACGTGCAGTTGCTGGCGCCGGCCGGCCGCACCGTGGTGCTGCTCGAGGGGGGCTACGACCTCGATGCGGTCCGCGACTCCAGCGCCGCGGTCACCGCCCAGCTGGTCGGCGAGGTCCATCGACCCGAGGCACCCACGTCGGGCGGCCCCGGCGCCGAGGTCGTGGAGGCCGCAGCGCGTCTCCATCGCCGCCCATGACCGAGCTGCCGGCGGGCCTCGACACGCTCATCGAGCGCGCTCGACCCCTGACCGACCGGTTCGCGGCGGAGGGGCACCGGCTCTACTTCGTCGGCGGGGTGGTGCGCGACCACCTGCTGGCCCGCACCCGATCGGAGCAGGATCTCGACTGCACCACCGACGCCCGCCCCCCGCAGATCAAGGCGCTGATCGCCGACATCGCCGATGCGGTGTGGACCCAGGGGGAGCGGTTCGGCACCATCGGCTGCACGGTCGACGGTCAGATCTACGAGATCACCACCCACCGCGCCGAGTCCTACGACGCGGCGTCGCGCAAACCGACCGTCTCCTTCGGCGACGACATCGCCGATGATCTCGCCCGCCGCGACTTCACCGTGAACGCGATGGCGGTCGATCTCCTGGAGCGCAGGCTGGTCGACCCGTTCGGCGGCCGCGACGACCTCGCTGCCAGGGTGATGCGCACACCCCTCGATCCCGAGGTCTCGTTCTCCGAAGACCCCCTCCGCATGCTGCGCGCCGCACGTTTCCATGCCGGCTACGGACTCGAACCGCGCCCGGAGCTCAGCGCAGCGATCACCGGCCTCCTCGATCGGATCGCCATCGTGTCGGTCGAACGGGTTCGCGACGAGCTCCAGAAGCTCCTGCTGCTCGACGACCCGGCCCCCGGTCTCCGGATGCTCGCGGAGACGGGACTGCTCCCGAGAGTGGTCCCGAGCCTCGGGCACTTGTCAGCGGCCGAGGCCGAAGCTCGTGGAGTCGAGACCGCGTCGGTCGCCCGCGACGCCGCGGCGCGTTGGGCGGCGCTGCTCGCCCCCGACGGGATCGAGGTCGCCGATCTCGTGGCCCGCCGATTCTCGGGCGCGCTCACGCGCGACGTGGTCTGGTTCTCGTCGGCCCGCCGCTGGGTCGTCGAGCCCGCGTCGCGAGCGGCCGAACCGGCCCGGATCCGTCGCGACGCGGCCCTGGTGCCGAGTGATCGTCTGCTGCCCGAGTTGCTCGACTGGGTCGAAGCCCTCCGACCCGTCCACGGGTTCGACACCGACGATGTGGAGGCCTATCGCCGAGCCCACGCGGCACTGCTGGCGGCCGAGCCCGATCTGGCCGACCCGGCGCCGATGCTGTCGGGCGAGGAGGTCTGTGCCGTCCTCGGCATCGAGCCCGGACCCGACGTCGGCGTGGCGATGAAGTGGCTGCGCGAGATGCGCCTCGACGAGGGTCCGATCGACCCCGCCGTGGCGGTCGAGCGACTCATGGCCTGGTGGCCGGACCGCGCCGCCGACGCGGAGCCTGGCTGAGTCAGACGCCGAGCTTGCGGGCGCGGATCACCAGCGTGGCCGGGGTGAGCGCCGTGTCGCATCGCTCGAGCAACTGATCGACAGCGAAGTTCGCCCTGGTCAGTGATGTCACGATGCGCTCGGCCGAGTGAAGCCAGCGGTCGCCGATCGGTTCGCGGTGGTCCCATGCCGTCACCGTCCGGTTCGGGTCGTCGTCTGCGGCGGTGAGGGCGGCCGGGTGGGGGACCGACAACACGAAGTGGCCGCCCGGGCCGATCACCCGGTGGACCTGGCGGAAGACCCGGTCGAGGTCCTGCACGAACGACAGGGTCGTGATCGCGATGGCGAGGTCGACATGGTCGGCGGCCAGGAACGCGAGCTCGGCCGGCTTGGCCTGATGGAACTCGATCGTGACCTCGTGGTGCCCGGCCAGGGCCCGGGCGGCGCCGAGTTGGCTCACGTCGTCGTCGATCGCGATGACCCGCGCACCGCGGACGGCCAGACCCACGGCAGTGTGACCCTGGCCGCACCCGACATCGAGGATGCGGCGCCCCGTGACGTCGCCGAGCAGCCGCCGTTCGACGTCGGTTCCGACACCGGGCCCGAAGTCGACGGATTCGAGCGAGTGATCGGGGTTTGGGTTCCGGGGATCGTGGAGGGCCATGGATCGAGTCTTGCCGCCTTCCGCAGCAATGGTGCGGAGGGGTACCCTCGACGGCCATGCTATCGGATTCGACGCGGTGAAACTCGGCCTCCACGACGCGGTGGGCGCAGCCGGCGCGGGCATCGACTACCGCCTGGCCCGTGAGGCGACACTCTCGGCCTGGCGCGAGGGCGATCTCTCCACCGACCAGGTGTGCGACGCCCAGCGCGAGCTGCGCCGCAACGCCGAGTTCTGCGGGAGCGATCTCTCGTCGCCGTGCCCGGTCTGCGAGAAGGACGAGCTCGTCGAGGTGACCTACGTGTTCGGCCCCCGCCTGCCGAAGCACGGCCGCTGCGTCACCAGCGACAAGGAGATGGCCCGCATCGATGCTCGCAAGTCGGCCAGCCAGGGCTATGTGGTCGAGGTCTGCACCTCGTGTGGATGGAACCATCTCGTGCGGTCGCGGGCACTCGGCGGCTGAGCGGTGCCCTTCGTCCGACGCTTCACCGCGGTCGATGTCCACGCCGAGGGTGAGCCGGGTCGGGTGATCGTCGACGGGGTCGACGACCCGCCCGGCGCCACGATGTTGGCGAAGGCCCAATGGCTGGAAGCCAATGCCGACGAGATCCGGATGCGCATGTTGCGCGAGCCGTCGGGCTACCCGGCCCTCTGCTGCAACATCGTCCTGCCCCCGTGCGACCCGACCGCCGACGCGGGGTTCGTGATCATGGAACAGACCGAGTACGCCCCCATGTCGGGCAGCAACACGATCTGTGTGGTGACCGCCCTGCTCGAGACCGGGCGGCTCCCCATGCACGAGCCGGTCACCGAGCTCCGGCTGGAGACCCCGGCCGGCATGGTCGGCGTGCGAGCGGAGTGTGCCGCGGGGAAGGTCACCCGGGTCACGATCCGCAACGTGGCGTCGTACGCGGCAGCCCTCGACGTTCCCGTCGACGTGCCGGGTCTCGGCACGGTGCCGGTCGACATCGCGTGGGGCGGGATGTTCTTCGCGATCGCCGACGGCGACGCGCTGGGCGTCGACCTCTCCGCATCCAACGGTGCCGAGATCGCCCGCGTGAGCGAAATGATCCGCGTGGCGACCGCCGAGCAGCATCCTGTCGTCCATCCCCTCCACCCGTCGTTGACCGGCCCGTCCATCGGCCAGCTCCACGGCGCGGCGACGCTCGCCCACGCCCACGGGCGCAATGCGGTGACGGTCGCGAGCGGGGCCCCCGACTGGGATCGACCCGACAGCTGGACCGGTGCCCTCGATCGGTGCCCGTGTGGCACGGGCACCTCGGCCCGCATGGCCGTGCTCCATGCCCGCGGCGAGCTCCCGATCGGTGAGGAGTTCGTCTACGAAGGCCCGCTGGCCACGACCTTCACCGGTCGTCTGCTCGAGGTCACTACGGTCGGGCCGCACCCGGCCGTGGTGCCCGAGATCAGCGGCCAGGGCTGGATCACGGCGTTCGCCGAGTACGTGATCGACGACACCGACCCGTTCCCGGCCGGGTTCACGGTCGGCGACCTCTGGCCCTAGGTGGGACTACTCGATGCCCTTCTCGAGGGCGTAGCGGATGAGCTCCTGCTTCCGGTTGAGGTGGAGCTTCTTCAGGATGTTGCGCACGTGGTTCTCGACCGTCTTCTCGCTGATGAACAGCTCCGCACCGATCGCCCTGTAGGTGTGGCCACTGGCCACGTGCTGGAGGACCTCCCGTTCCCGTGGTGACAGGCCTTCGGCCGGACTCGCCGACTTCAGCCGTAGGAACTCGCTGAGCACGAGCGCGGCGAGTGAGGGAGAGAAGACCGGTTCGCCCTGCACCGCCTTCCAGAGTGCGGCGCGGAGTTCCTCGGGCTCGGTGGACTTGAGTAGACCGCCGTCGGGTATGTGGAGGTCGCAGAGCACGAGGTCGCCCGGGTGAGATGGTCGCGTTGGAAGACCACCGCGACGCTCGCCCGCGCGATGGTCACCCACCGATGGGCCACGACTCCGCGGAGGACGCCGACCTTGAGGGAACGGTCGATCGGCACGAGATCGGCCGGGCCGGATGACCCCGAGAGGTTTGTGACCGCCATGGCACGCAGCGTCGGCGCCCCTTGAGGGGAGCACCGGGTCGCTGTATCGTGGAGTTCACCGCCGGCAGCCTCGTGCGCTGGACGGGAAAGGAGAGTCAGACATGGGCAAACTCACCGCCCCTGCCATCGCCACCCGCAAGACCGGGAACGGCAGCGAGCCTCTGGTCATGGTCACGGCCTACGACGCGCCCGGCGCCCGGATCGCCAGTGAGGCCGGCGCCGACCTGATCCTCGTGGGCGACAGCCTCGCGATGGTCGTGCTCGGCTACGACGACACGCTCCAGGTGACCATCGACGACATGTGCCATCACACGGCCGCCGTGGCCCGGGCCAAGCCCGACTGCCACATCGTGGGCGACATGCCGTGGATGAGCTACCACGTCTCTCCGCAGGAAACCGTCGAGAACGCGGCCAAGTTGATGCGAGCCGGCGCGCACTCGGTGAAACTCGAGGGTGGCCGCAAGCGGTTGCCGATGATCGAGCAGATCATCGACGCCGAGATCCCCGTCATGGGCCACATCGGCCTGACCCCCCAGTCGATCCACGCCATGGGCGGCTTCAAGGTGCAGGGCAAGCAGGCCGAACACGCCCGCAAGCTGGTGCAGGCCGCCAAGTCGCTCGCCCACGCCGGCTGTTTCGCCATCGTGCTCGAGGGCGTCCCCGTCAGGGTGGCCGAGATGGTCACCGGCGCGATCGACATTCCCACGATCGGGATCGGTGCCGGCGCCCACTGCGACGGTCAGGTGCTCGTCTACCACGACCTCCTCGGCATCGAGGACCGGTTCGTGCCGAAGTTCGTGCGTCGCTACGCCGACATCAAGGGCCAGTCGGTCGAGGCCATGACGGCCTTCGCCGCCGATGTGCGTTCGGGTGCGTTCCCGAACGACGAGGAGAGCTACCACATGGCCGACGAAGAGGCCGAGGAACTCCACCTCTACGGCGCTGGCTGACGGCAACGCTTCGCGTTGCTCGAAGTTCGGCTGCGCCGAACTTCCAACGGCAACGCTTCGCGTTGCCGTCAGGTCTGCAACTCGTCGATGTTCCACCACGGGGACATGGCGAACTCGATCGAGCGGGTGAACGCGACCATGCTGCGCGGGACGGGGTCGAGAAACGGGGCCCACTGGGTGCCGTCGGTGATGGTCGCGGTGGTGGGATCGATCGAGACCATGGCTGCGTCGGCGAGACCGGCGTCGTAGAAGGTCCGGTCGCACACCCCGTTGCGCCAGTAGATGTAGTCGTTGGCGGTGACCCATTCACGAGCCGACGTCGCCGGCGGAGCATCGGCCGGCAACGTGACCTCGCAGCGGAGTTCTCGGGTTGCATCGGCCCCGGCGAACAGTGAAAGACGCTCGCCGTCGGCGGTGTAGCCGGCATGACCCTTGACGGTGAAGCCGTCGACCGAATCGAGGGTGCCCTTCTCACACTCGGCATCGACGACGATGTACCGGGGGACCCCGTCGGCATCGCGCACGTAGGTCGACCACTCGGCCCGGATTCCCGTGGCGAGGCCCGAGACGCGGTACATGTTGAGTGTCAGGCAGTGGTACGGCTCGTCGCCCTCGATGCAACGAATCGGGGCGAGCGGCATCGGCACTGCGAGGTGACGCTCGAACGCCTCGAGCTGCTCCTTGCGCACGGCGAAGTTCAGATAGATCGACGGCGGGTCGTTCTCGACCGTGAACCGCACCAGCGGCTTGCCGCGACCGATCGCGACCATGAACGCGTCCTTCATCAGGATCTGCGAGTAGAGGAAGCGCTTCGCAGCCGAGAGTCGACGGCGCTTCCACTTCGTGACGGCGACGGGCTTCATGCGTGCAGTGTCGCGCACATGGACCGAGCGGGGTTCAGCCCGGATCGAGGGCCGAGATGAGGGCGTCGATCTCGTCGTGGGTGTTGTAGATGTGGAGCGAGGCCCGCATGAGCGGGGGAAGATCGCGGGTCACGGTGTCGAGCAGGGCGCTGCCGCCCGACAGGATGCTCACGTTGATGCCCTGCTCCTGCAGCCGACGCTTGACCGTGGGTAGGTCTCGGTCGCCGAGCGAGAACGTGACGATGCCACAGCGTGTGCGCCCGAGATCGTGGACTTCGGCGTCGGGCACCTCGTCGGTGAGCCGTTCCCGCAGTGCCTCGGAGATCTCGACGATGCGGTCGCGAATGGCGGGCAGGCCCCACGCGAGGGCGTCGTCGACGGCGGCCCCGAGCCCCAACAGACCGGCCCAGCCCTTCTCCCACACCTCGAAGCGGGCAGCGTCGGGCTTCAGCTCGTAGGTGGTCGGGCTCGTCCACGTGGCCGCGTCGTGGTCGATCGTGACCGGGTGGATCGTCTCCAACACCGCCTGGCGGACCCACAGGAACCCGGTGCCGCGAGGGCCGCGCAGGAACTTGCGGCCGGTGGCGGTGAGAGCGTCGCAGCCGATCTCGTGGACGTCGAGCGGGATCTGACCGGCCGACTGGCAGGCGTCGAGGAGGTAGGTGATGCCGTGGGCCCGGGCGACCCGGCCGACCTCGGCCGCCGGATTGACGAGGCCGCCGTTGGTGGGGACGTGGTTGATCGAGATGAGCCGGACCCGACCGTCGATCATGGTCTCGAGCGCATCGACGTCGAGTTCACCGAACTCGTTGTTGGGCACGACCTCGACGGAGATCCCGAACCGTCGGGCGAGGTGCAGATAGGCGACATAGTTCGCGCCGTATTCCGATTGGGTGGTGAGGAGCCGATCTCCCTCGGCCCAGGGAAGCGAGTAGAGGAACAGATCGAAGCCGGCCGTGTTGCTCGTCATGAGGGCAACCTCGGTCGGGGCGCCGTTGAGCAACCGCGCCACGGAGTCGTAGATCCCCTGGATGGGGTCGGCCTGGGCGTCGTGGGCCTCGTAGCCGCCGATGCGGGCCTCGAGTTCGAGATGGTCGATCTGGGTGCGCAGGGTGCGCTCGGTCGGCAGGGCGGCCCCGGCGTTGTTGAAG
>JBDQKM010000102.1:0-12435 GCA_040263275.1 Acidimicrobiales bacterium | reverse complement strand
GCCCCGACGAGATCCTCTCGGGCTCGACGTCGTCGACCACCTCCAGCACCACGACGACCACCACCGCCCCGGTGGTCATCGACGACATCGGCGAGGTCGACGCCGCGATCATCACGCTGGGCCGTCGGGTGATCGAGGTGACCGGCGAGGACGACGCCGGCGCGCTGCTCGCAACCCTGCCCGACGGCACCGGCGACCCGCTCGCACGAGCCCGGACCAGGGTCCGTGACGACTTCCGGGCCGGCGACACCATCGTGGTCGACGGATGGGTGCTCGCCGCGTCCGAGGCCCGGGCCGCGGCGGTCCTCGCCCTGCTCTGCGACGACGGATGCTGACCGACGGCCGCACCCTCCCGTCGGGCACCCGACGCCAGGCCGACGTCTGCATCATCGGTGCCGGCGCCGCCGGCATCACCATCGCCATGGAGCTGCGAGGGTCCGGCCTGGACGTGATCCTCCTCGAGTCGGGCGGGCGCGAGGAGACACCCGAACACCAGGACCTCCTCGCCGGCGACAGCATCGGGCGTCCCAGCACGACGCTCGACAGTCCCGTCCGGCTCGATCAGATGCGACTCCGCTACTTCGGCGGCACCACCAACCACTGGGCCGGGTTCTGCCGCCCCCTCTCCCCCGTCGACTTCGAGGTCCGGGATCATCTCGCCGTGTCGGGGTGGCCCTTCGGCCCGGAGGAGCTCGAACCGTTCATGGACCGGGCCGCCGAGTGGGTCCGGATCACCGACGCCGACTTCTCGCTCGATCGCTGGGAATCGAAGCTCGGCCTGTCCTCGCTGCCGATCGACTCGGATCGCATCGAGAACTTCGTCTACCAGCTGACCTTCCCCACCAAGTTCGGCGAGCTCTACGGCGCCGAGCTCGAGGCCGCCGCCGATGTCGAGGTCCTGCTCCACGCGAACGCCGTGAACCTCGCGACCACCGACGGCCGACGCGTCGAACGGGTCGATGTCCGCACCCTCGACGGCGGGCAGATCGAGGTCGTCGCCGACTCCTTCGTGCTCGCCACCGGCGGCATCGAGAACGCTCGCCTCCTCCTGGCATCCACCGATGCCGACCCGGCCGGTCTCGGCAACGGCAACGACCTCGTCGGGCGCTACTTCACCGAACACCTGCAGGTCTACGCCGGGTTCGCCATCCTCGAGGACCATCCCGCGCTGCCGGGCTACCAGGGCGCGGAGGTCACCATCGAGACCGGCCGCCACGCCGGGGACCGCCACGGCGCCAAGTTCGCCCTCGGCCTCACCGACGACCATGTCCGCGATGCGCGGACGACCGGGCTCGAGATCCAGATGCTGACCAGCAGCTACCCGGCCGGCGTGCCACTGCACCGCGACGGTGTCACGACCAACGACATCGGCGCGCTTCTCGAGGGGCAGGGCGAGATCCCGGGCGCCACCGCCTACCTCCAGGCGTTGGCCGAGCAGGAGCTCGACCCCGAGAGCCGCGTGTTGCTCGGCACCGACACCGACGCGCTCGGCATGCGCCGTGTCCAACTCGACTGGCGCTACAGCCAGGCCGACAGGCGTCGTGCCCTCGACGGCTACCGCATCGCCGCCGAGGCGATCGGCGCCAGCGACCTCGGACGGGTCCAGCTCGTCCCCAACGGCATCCATGCCGACGCCATCGACAATCTGGTCATGGGCGAGTTCGTGTCGATCTACAGCTCGTCCCCGGCCGAGATCGACGAGGAGAACTTCCCGGTCGGCATGGGGTTCCACCACATGTGCACCACTCGGATGGCCACCGATCCGGCCGACGGCGTGGTCGACGCCGACTGTCGGATGCACGAGGTCGACAACCTGTGGGTCGGGGGCAGCAGCGTGTTCGCCACCGGCGGCGTCGCCACGCCGACCTACACCCTCGTCGCCCTCGCCGTCCGCCTCGCCGATCACCTGAAGTCGGTGCTGCTCTAGACCGGGTCTCGCGGGACGCTTGACGGCGAACAGGCGTTCGTCCATCCTGGGCCGATGCCCGAACGCACGTTCGTCGACCCACAACGCAGCTTCGACGACCTCGGCACCGCCCTCCACGACGTCACCTTCGTGGTCATCGACCTCGAGACCACCGGCGGATCGGCCGCCGACTGCGCCATCACCGAGGTGGGCGCGGTGAAGCTCAAGGGCGGCGAGTGCCTGGGCACCTACCAGACCCTCGTCGATCCGGGTTGCGCGATCCCTCCCGAGATCACCGTGATCACCGGCATCACCCAGGCCATGGTGATGCGGGCCCCCCGCATGGAGGCGGTCATGCCGTCGCTGCTCGAGTTCATCGGCGACGGCGTGATCGTCGGTCACAACATCCGGTTCGACATCGGGTTCCTCAACGCAGCCCTCGCCCAGCAGGGCCGGCCCCGGCTCCCCCATCGTTCGATCGACACGCTGGCCCTCGCCCGGCGCCTCCTGCGCGACGAGGTGCCCAACTGCAAGCTCGGCACCCTCGCCGATCGCCTTCGGCTGCCCCACACCCCCAGTCACCGGGCCCTCGACGACGCCCTCGCCACCGGCGACCTGCTGCACCTCCTGCTCGAGCGAGCCGGGTCGCTGGGGGTCACCGGGCTCGACGATCTCCTGATCCTCCCCAAGATGGCGGGGAGTGCGCAGGCCAAGAAGCTGCCCCTCACCGACGGGCTGCCCCGCGAGCCGGGCGTCTACCTCTTCGTCGATGGTCGGGGGGAAGTCCTCTATGTCGGCAAGGCCGCCAATCTGCGGTCGCGGGTGCGGAGCTACTTCTCGACCGACGAACGAAGAAAGATCGGCCAGCTCCTGCGCGAGACCACACGCATCGACCACCACGTGTGCCGCAACGGGCTCGAGGCGGCGGTGCTCGAGCTGCGGTTGATCCATCGCCATCTCCCCCGCTTCAATCGCCAGGGCACCCGGTCGAGCAAGTACCCATACGTGAAGCTCACCCTCGACGAACGCTTTCCGAGGCTCTCCGTGGTACGCACCGTGAAGGACGACGGCGCCCTCTATCTCGGGCCGATCTCGTCGACGAAGCGGGCCAAGCGAATCATTGAAGCCATCGAGTCGGCCGTGCCGATCCGACGCTGCACGGCCCGTTCCACCAACCGTCTCGAACGACCCACGTGCGCGCCCGCCCAGATCGGCGTGGCGGCCTGCCCTTGCTCGGGGGCGACCTCTCCGGCCGATTACGCGGCCATGATCGACGATCTGGTCGACACCCTCACCCGCGATCCCGCCCGCCTCCTCCAGCCGCTGGAGGAACGCATCGAGATGTTGGCCGCCTCCGAACGCTACGAGGAAGCCGCCGATGTCCGCGACCGGGCCGAGTCGCTGGCCGGCGCGCTCCGTCGCACCCGCCGCTTCGACCTGCTCCGCCGCGCCGGTCGAGTCCGCGTCTCGATCGGCTCGGCGTGGGCCGAGCTCGACCGCGGTCTGCTCGTGGCCTGTGGCGCCGACGGCGAGACCGGGTCGCTCTGGGACGAGGGACTCGCCGTCGAGGCGCCCACTCGGATTCCCGACGGCGCCACCCGTCTCCCGGTCCCCCACCGCGACGAAGCCGACGAGCTGCTGACGATCGCGTCCTGGCTCGAACGCAACGCAGCCAAGGTCACGCTCGACGAGGTCAGTGGTGTGTTCGTCGAGCCACTCCCCCGCATCCCCACCTACGCGCCACAGGGCAAGAGCCCGGCCCGCCGCACGACCGGGCGCACGGGCGTCGGTGAACGCCTTCCGGGAGGGAGCCGACGGATCCGGATGCCCCGCTAGTCAGCCTGCGAGCGCCTCGACCTTGGCCGCCGCCCGTCCGTCGTCGATCGCCGCGGCCGCTGACTCGATGCCCGCCTCCAGTTCGTCGACGATTCCCGCGGCCACGAGCCCTGCCGCCGCATTCAGGACGACGATGTCTCGCTTCGGGCCCGGCTCACCGGCGAAGATGCGCCGCGCGATGTCGGCGTTGACGGCCGCGTCGCCGCCGGCGAGATCCTCGGGCGTCGCCGGCGCGAGACCGAGCGCCGCGGCGTCGACTGCGATCTCGGTGATCTCTCCACCCTCGAGCGACAGCATCTTCGACGGCCCGGTGGTGGTCAGCTCGTCGAGCCCTCCGTCGCCGTGGACGACGAGCGACCGGACCGACCCGGTGGCCTGGAGCACCCGGATCATCCGATCGGCGATGGACCAGTCGGCCGCACCGATCACCTGCCGGCTCAGGCGCCCGGGGTGGCTGAGCGGACCGAGGATGTTGAAGACCGTCGGGATGCCGAGTTCGGCCCGCACGAGCCCGACATGACGCATGGCGGGATGGAAGGTACGGGCGAACGCGAAGCCGACGCCGTGGTCGCGCACCTGGGCCTCGAGGGCGTCGGGCGAGACGTCGACGTCGATCCCCAACTGTTCGAGCAGGTCGAAGCTGCCGGAGGTGGACGATGCCTTGCGGTTGCCGTGCTTGCACACCGTGGCCCCTGACCCGGCGGCCACGAACGACGCCATGGTCGACACGTTGAGGGCGTGGACCCGCCGGCTCGGGGCGCCACCCACCCCGACGATGTCGATCGTGTCATCGGGCACCGTCAGCGGGGTCGCCGCATCGATCATCGCGCCCTGGAGGCCGGTCAATTCGGCGACCGTTTCGCCCTTGATCCGCAGACCGACGATGAACGCGGCGATCTGCGCATCGGTGGCCTCACCGGCCAGGATCGTTGCCAGCACGGCCCGGGTGGAGTCGGCGTCGAGGTCGTTGCCGTCGGCCAGGGTGCCGAGCACTCCCGGCCATCCGCCGTGCGCGTCGAGGGTCGTCATTCGGAGGACCGTAGCGCGCCGGTAGCATCACCTCGTGCTCGATTCGCTCAACCGATCGGTCGTGATGGCCGGCGCCATGATGACGCTGCTCATCGCCGTCCCCGCCGCCATCGTCACCGCGTGGCTCTCCGACGACGGGGCCACCGACGAATCCAACTGGACCCTGCTCGCGCTGCTGGCGATCGTGATCGCCTATCTCCTCGGCGGCGCCCTCGCCGGCCGGGCCGTGCCCACCGCGCCGTTCGTCAACGGCGCCGCGGCCACGCTGCTGGCGTTCGTGATCGTGCAGGGCGTGGCCGTCGTCCTTCGCCTGAGCCGGGGCGACGATATCAACCTCGTGGCCCTGCTGTTCAACGGCATGCTCGCCGCCTCGTTCGGCACGTTCGGCGCCTGGTTCGGCGCACGCTGGGCCGCTCGGCATCCCCACCCCCTAGCCTGAGAGCGGTGGCGGGGAGCCGACTGGATGGCCGCGACCCACTTCGGTGGGTCGAGGAAAGTCGGGGCTCCGCAGGGAAGGGTGCTGGCTTGCGCCAGTCGAGGTGACTCGCAGGAAAGTGCCACAGAAAACAGACCGCCGATCGGTTTCGCCACCGTTCGGTAAGGGTGAAACGGTGCGGTAAGAGCGCACCAGCATCCCGGGCGACCGGGATGGCTAGGCAAACCCCACCCGGAGCAAGGTCATACAGGGAGAGGGCGTCCCGTCCGCAGACACTCCCGGGTAGACCGCACAGATGGATGGTCATCCACGGAGACACCGGCTTCCACCCGGCGTCTCCCGGACAGAACCCCGCTTACAGGTCGACTCCCCGCCACCACCCAATAAACATATGGACTATTGAGCCTTTAGGGCGAGTGATGTGCACTAGATGTGCAACAAGATCCTCCAAGGTTCCACGTTCGGGAACGCTAAGAAACCCCCAGCAGACCTACACCGAAACCAACACTCCCCAGTGAAATCCATCGGCCACGGCGAGACATACTGGCGTGTTCGTTGCCTCGAAAGGCTCGAGCTCGATCGGCGGTTGTTATTTGCGGGGCGACATGGTGGACGGAGCTTGGTCTACGGTCGTGGAACAAACTGAGTAGGAGGAACAATGGAATCATCTGAACTGCGAGCCTGGGTTGACCATCGGGCAACAATGCTGTGGGTCAGCATGAAGTGCCTGACCTTGATGGTCGTGGGAGTAGCTGTCGCGCTATCACTCGATGGGTTGGGGGACGACAGCAAGCTTGCGCTCTCGATCGCCGTGGGTGCTGTCGGTCTCTTCCTTTGGTTCTGCTCATTCGGTGCCGTCATGGATATCGCTGCAATGCGTTCTGACATGGATGAATCTCTGCGCAACACAGCGTTTGGTTCGCAGTTCAGCAAG
Organism: Acidimicrobiales bacterium; assembly: GCA_040263275.1. GTDB lineage: Bacteria > Actinomycetota > Acidimicrobiia > Acidimicrobiales > Aldehydirespiratoraceae > JAJRXC01. The sequence goes on along the minus strand of JBDQKM010000102.1, from coordinate 6,294 downwards.
GCACCGTTCCCTGCGTACATAGCGTTGACGACCATCGTCATGTTGGGTGCTCCAGTGATGCTGATCTGGATGCTGAACAGCTAGGCCTCGCCACCGCTGCGTGCATCTACGCCACCGTCGCCCGCAAAAACGCTGGCAGCGACTGAACCCTCAGACCAACATCACCGACAGACCGTAAGCATGTCGATGTATGGCGGGGTCGCTCGGCACATCACCCGGTGACGGCCGACGTTCCTCGCTTCGATGAAGCCGGCCGACTCAGAACCGGCGAAGCTCAGCCTCGAGCTCTGACAGCAGATCGTCGGTGTGGCTGCTCAGATGCTCAACGGTGCGCAGCATCGCCCGTGCTAGCGCCGGCACCTGACGCACATCTGTCCCGGTCTGTTCGATCTGATCCCACCTGTCAGCCAAACCACGCAGAGTCGACTCGACCACCGGCGAACCACTCGCCCGCTCCAACTGAGCCTCCACCGCCGCACGATGCCGCTGCACAACCCCGAACCTAACGACGCCCAGTGACAGAAATTTTCCAGGAGGGAGAGATGGACGGATGGGCGGGGGTTCATGTAAACGATCACTGGAAAAAGAGGGGTCAGTCCAGCCCTATCGCACCGGTCAGGTTCGCGTCGGTTAGGTCCGCACCTTCCAGGTTCGCATAGGCCAGTTTCGCATTGGTCAGGTTCACACCGGACAGGTTCGCAGTGAGCAGGGTTGCAGTGGTCAGGCTCGCTTTGATCAGGCGCGCACCGGTCAGGTTCGCCCAGCGCCCGTTCGCATCGGTCAGGTCCGCACCGGTCAGGTTCGCACCGGACAGGTTCACAGCGGACAGGCGCGCACCTTCCAGGTTCGCGTCGGTCAGGTCCGCATAGGCCAGGCTCGCATCGACCAGGGTCGCACCGGACAGGTCCGCACCGGACAGGTCCGCACCGGACAGGTCCGCACCGGTCAGGTTCGCATCAACCAGGATCGCACGGAACAGATCCGCACCGGACAGGTCCGCACGGGACAGGTTTGCGTCGGTCAGGTTCGCATTGACCAGGCTCTCACCGGACAGGTCCGCACCGGATAGGTCTTGTCCTGTCATGTCTCCCGCCTCACGGGTTGAAGTTTCTTTCGTTGACCGTATGTCAAAGAGAAAGCGAGCGAGCGTCTTTGCTTAGTCGGCTGATCGGAACCATCGGCGTCGGCGCTGCGGGAAGCCATCTGCGCGCGAGACCGCGTCTGCGACCACCCGGGCTGCGAGATCCCGGCCCGCGAGTGCGAGATCGACCATGTGACCCCGTGGAGTGCGCACGGCGAGACCAGCCATCGCAACGGCCGAGCCCGCTGCACCTTCCACCACCGACGTCACAAACACGGGCCCAGCGGGTGACGCCGGGCGCGGCGATCGTGCCCCAACTACGCTCGGTGCGAATCGACGAGGGATTGGCAGATGAACGATCCATCCGAGGCCGTGCCCACCGACGGCAGTGACCGACATGGTCCCGACCCGCTCCCCGTCGAGGCCCTCCGGTGGCTCGAACACGTCGCCGTGCTCGAGCTGTTCTCAGGCCGGCTCCCGCGTCGAACAGGTCAGGTCGCCACCGCGTTGGTGTTCCTCGACCGCGACCTGCCCATGAGTTCGCGGGCGATCGCGAAGTTCGCGAGGACCGGCCACGAAACCGTGCGCAGGGCCGCCGATGCGCTCGAGGCGGAACGCCTGATCGACCGCCACCGACGGCCGCTCTACCACGCCCGGGCGACGCTCCCGACCTGAGTCAGGCGTCGGTCCGGTCAGTCATCGACCGTGTCAGTCATCGACATTGGGCCGCCGTCGCTGGCGCTTCACATCGCCGCGCTGGCGCTTCGTGTCGAGCCGGCGCCGCTGACTGCCCCGGGTCGGCTTGGTCGCACGACGGGGACGCTCGACGCGGGCGGCGCGGTCGATCCGCTCCTGGATCCGTTCGAGCGCCAGCTGCTTGTTGCGGAACTGGGACCGCTCGTCGTCGACGGTGACCCGGACGACCTCGCCCAGCTTGGCCCCCACCCGCTCCTTGAGGAAGTCGGGCATCGAGCGCGACTCGGCGATGCGAAAGACGGCTTCCACCTTGGTGTTCGACCGGTTGGCGTGTTGGCCACCGGGGCCACCCGACGCCATGTAGCGAAAGGCCACCTCGTCCTCCGGCACCACCCAACGCGACGACATGGAGACCACTCTGGCAGGTGGGCGGGCGGGTCACACCCGGATGCGCCGCGGCCGGCCTAGACGGCAGCCAGGTGATGTGTCTCGTTGAAGCTGTGCAGCGACGGCAGGCCGCTGCGTGCGCCGATCCGCGAGATCGACGCCTGCTGCACGAAGCATCGCCACTGCGACTCGATTCCCGCGCCGATCGCCCAGGCCACCGCGGCCTTGATGGGCGACACATGACTCACCACCACGATGTCGCTCGTGACAGCGGCCTCGAGCAGCCCGTCGAGCGCCGGCCACACGCGCGCCGCGAGATCGTCGAGGCTCTCCCCCGCCGCGGGATGCCACGCCGTGTCGGCCCTCCACGCCGCCCAGGTGGCGGCCGGCACCTCGGCCACCGGCGTGCCCTCGAGTTCGCCATAGTCGAGCTCGATGAACCGCTCGTCGATCTCGACCGGCCGGCCGATGGCCGCTGCGGTCTCCTGACAGCGGCGGAGAGGACTCGAGATCACCCGATCGGCGCCGGCCAAGGCTTCACCGATGGCCCTGGCCTGCTCGAGTCCGGTCTCGTCGAGTCCGGGGTCGCGGCGGCCGAGCAGCTCGCCGGAGGCGTTGGCGACGGTCCGGCCGTGACGGGCGATGATCAGCATCAGTCGAGCCTGGGCAATCGGCCGGTGCGTCGCAACTCGTCGCGGTGCTCCGGTCGGGTCAGGTCGAAGCGTCGCACCAGCCAGACGAGCCCGGCAACACCCGCGAGCTCGAGCAGGACCAGCACGACCGGGGCCCGATCGAACTCCGGCAGCGGCCGTTCGGCGATGCCGTCGAGGCCGCCGACCGGCCACCAGAACAGATCACGGCGGGTCCACGTGCCGGCCGCGACGAGGAAGACGAACGTCCCGATCGGGATGCCCAGCAGCCGCCGGCGCACGATCCGCCGCCCGACGGTCACCGCCATCACCAACGACATCAGCGCCACCGAGCCGAGGAGCGTGTGCAGGAACAGGGGCCGCCCGGTCAGCGCCTCCGCGAGCGGAAGGACGCCACCGAGCGCGACGAAGCGGTAGTCGATCGCCGGGCTGTCGAAGACGAACAGCACGGCCAGCACTGCAGCGGCAACGAAGAAGAAGAACATGGGCGACGCCGACGCGGTCGACTACGTGATGACGATCCGACCGCACTCTGAACAGTTGAGCACCGCACCCGACTCGGCGTGCTTCATGCGGTCGAGCTCCACCGCCGGCATCGTCGATGGGCAGCCCACACAGTTGCCGCCGTCGAACCGCACGACGGTCGACGAGCCGAGCCCCGGGCGAAGGCGTTCGTATTCGGCGAGGTCGGCGTCGCCCACCTCGGCCCTCGCTTCCTCGCGGGCAGTGGTCACATCGGTCAACAGGCCGTCGACCTCCGCTTCGCTCGCCGCCAACTCCGCCTCGAGGGCGGTGATGCGGTCGCCGGTTTCCTGCAGCGCCGCTTCGGAGGCAGCCTGCTCGCCGGCCAAGGACTCGGCCTCTTCCATCGCCTCGAGCGCCCGGTCCTCGAGTTCGCCCTGCCGATCTCGCAGTCCGGCGATCTCGTCCTGGAGCGGCTGGAGGTCTTTCATGCCGACTTCACCGCTGTAGAGACGCTTGTCGTCCTCGTCGGCCTTCGTGGCGAAGATCTGGGCTTCGTCCTCGAAACGCTTCTGCCGGGTGGCAACCTCGAGCCGGGACGCCGCCAGCGTGGCGATCAGCGCCTCGAGACGGCTGCGCTCGGCCTGGGCATCGGCCAACGCGTCACGCTCGGGCAGCGTGGCATGGCGATGGCGCAGCTGCTCGGCCTCGGTGTCGAGGCGTTGGATGTCGAGAAGTCGGTGGTCGGTCATTCAACCTGTCGTTGTCGTGGTCGGCGGTTCCGTCGTGGTGGTCGGCGGTTCCGTGGTGGTGGTCGGCGGTTCCGTCGTCGTGGTCGTGGTGGTCGTGGTCGGTGGGATGCAGGTGTCGAACTTGCCGTCGTCATCCTCGTCGAAGGGGACCAGCAGCGCAGGGCAGCGACCGATCGACGGATCGAAGACGAAGCCCGAATCCTCGCAGAAATCCACCACACCGTCGTCGTCCTCGTCGACCTCGGCATCCTCGTCGCCACAGAAACTGTCGATCAGGCTGTTGTAGCGATCCTCTTCCTGATCGGTACGGACCCGGTTTCCCGGCCGGGTCGGCGCCGGAGCGGAGAACGACCGGGCCTCCAGATCGGCATGGAAGAACTCGTTGAACGCACCGAAGATCGCCGCCGGCGCCGACCCGCCCGTGACCCCGCTCCGGTAGCCGAGCTCGGGGAGTCGCACGCCTCGCATCTCGATCTCGGCCAGCGGATTGCCCATCCACACCGCGGTGGCCAGGTAGGGGGTGTAGCCCACGAACCAGGCGTTCTTGAAGGACTGGCCGGTGCCGGTCTTGCCGGCGGCGGGCTGGGCGGGGACCTGGGCGCCGGTGCCGGTGCCGCCACGAACGTTGGCCTCGAGGATCGACGTCACGAGACGGGCGGACTGCACCGAGATGGCCCGCGACGGATTCGGCTCGTTGACGAAGATGATGTTGCCGGCCCGGTCCTCGACCCGCTCGATGAAGATCGGGTCGACCTGCAGCCCGTCGTTGGCGAACGTCGCGTAAGCGGTGGCCATGTCGAGCGGCGTGATGTCGAGCGGCCCCAGGGGCATCGAGATCGGCAGCGACGACATGTCGGACGTCACGCCGAGCGCCCGGGCGGTGTCGGCGACATTGCTCAGGCCCACGATCTGGCCGAGACGGAGATAGGCGCAGTTCGACGAGGACAGGGTCTGGCTCCGGATCGTCCGCACCGAACCAGAACTGCCTCCGCCGAAGTTGGTCGCCGAGTAGGGGTCAGGCGAACCGCCGGGGTTGTCGAAGGTGCAGGGGCCCTGACCGTTGACCTGATCGGAGGGCACGAGGCCCTTCTCCATCGCAGCGGCCAGCACGAACGCCTTGAACGACGAACCGGTCGGGCGTCCACCCTGGGTGGCGATGTTGAACTCGCCATAGCCGGGAACCTCGAAGCCGGGCCCACCGATGATCGCTCGCACCTTGCCCGTGCCCGGCACGACCGACGCCAATGCGCCGACGAACCCGCGTTCGTCGTCGGGTGTGAAGCGGTCGACGGCATCGCGCGCCGCCTGCTGCGCCGCCGGGTCGTAGGTGGTGTAGACCCGCAGGCCGCCGCTGAACAGCGCTTCGGCGCGTTCCTCGCCGGTGGCTCCGAGCCGGGGGTCCTCCAGCAACCGGCGCCGGACCGCCTCGATGAAGTAGTTGTCGGGCTGCCATTCGGCGGGCACGACGCGACTCGTGGGGACGGGCACGGCGCTGAACCGCTCGGCCTCTTCCTGGGTGATGTGGCCGGTGGCTACGAGCCGACGCAGGGCGATGTCGCGACGTTCGCGAGCGGCGATCGGGTTGAGCGTCGGGTCGTAGCGCGACGGGTTGGAGATCAATCCGGCGAGAAGGGCCGACTGGGCGTAGTCGAGCTCGGCCGGCGTGGTCCCGAAGTAGATCTCCGCCGCCGCGGTGATGCCGTAGGCCCCACCACCGAAGTAGACCGTGTTGAGGTAGGTCTTGAGGATCTCGTCCTTGGTGAGCTGGCGCTCGAGCCGACGGGCCAGGGCCGCCTCGGCGATCTTGCGATCGACGTCCTGGTCGTTGCCCACCACCGCGTTCTTGATCAACTGCTGGGTGATGGTGGAGCCGCCCTCCTCGATCCCTCCCGCATTCACGTTGCGGATGAAGGCGCGGGCGATGGCCTTCGCGTCGATGCCGGTGTGTTCGTAGAACCCTTCGTCCTCGACGGCGATGACCGCGTCGATCAGGGCCTGGCTGACGTCCTCGAGTTCGACCAACTCGCGGTTCTGCTCGCCGTAGAGCACATCGAATTCGTCGCCGTTGGCGTCGTAGACGATCGTGCGCAACGCCAGCTCCTCGAGATTGATCTCGACGGCGGTGGACTCGTTGGCGGCGTAGATGTCGGCGATGCGGGGACCGAGGGCCGCGAGCGTGAATGCGACGACGATCCCGCCGCCGACGATCACGGTTGCGAATCGGACGAGCCCGATGATCCCACGCACCGTCACAACGGTACTGGGC
>JBDQKM010000101.1:0-12754 GCA_040263275.1 Acidimicrobiales bacterium | reverse complement strand
TGTCGATGTCGGCCCGGCATCCCCGCGGCGCCGACGCCGCCTACCTCGAGTGGCACGGTCTCGACCACCGGCCCGAGCAGTACCGCCTCGACGGGCTGCGCCACTCGCAGCGCCTCGTTTCGACGCCCGAGTGCCGCTGGGCACGCACTGCCGACCACGGTCACTATGGCGAGGTCGACCACGTCATGGCGTATTCGTTCACCGACGCCGCGTCGCTCGGGCCGTTTGCCGCACTCGGCGCGGCCTTGCGTCACGGCGGCCGCATGCAACGGCTGCCGAGCGTCGAACTCGGCGTGTTCGCCCTGACCGGCACGATCGCCGCCGAGCGCGTGGCGGTCGGTGCCGATGTCGTCCCCTGGCGGCCGAACACCGGCGCCGTAGTGCTCATCGAGAAGGGTGCGGCATCGCCGACCGTGCTGGTCGAGGAGCCGGGCGTCGTGGGTGCGTGGTGGTTCGAAGGCATCCTGGCGCCCGCTCCGTTCGACGCCGACCGGCGGGGTCTGCAACTCACGCTGCTGTATCTCGACGAAGAACCCGCTGCGGTCGGTCGGGCACTGGGCCCCGTGCTGCGCCGTCGCTGGGCCGACACCGGGGTGCGGGGGTTGCTCGCGGCACCGTTCCACACGGTGACACCCGACGACTGGCAGCGCCACCTGCCGTAGCGCGCTCTCCGCCGTGGTGTGTGGCCGTGCAGAGTAGATTCCGGAGGTGGGCAGAATCGCAGTCGTCACCGGGGCATCGAGTGGCATCGGTGCAGCGACGGTGGAGGCGCTGGCGGGTGACGGATTCGAGGTCCACGCGCTGGCTCGACGAGCCGACCGGCTCGCGGCGCTGGCCGAGGCGACGGGCTGCACCCCCCATGTCGTCGACGTCAACGACCGTGCGGCGATGGAGTCGGTCATCGGTGACCTCGGCGCCGACGTCCTGGTGAACAATGCCGGGCTCGGGCGGGCGATGGACTCGCTCGTCGAGGCCACCGTCGACGACATCGAGCAGACGGTCGCCACCAACGTCACTGCGGTGCTGCACGCCACTCGTCTCGCCCTCCCTGCGATGATCGAGCGGCGGTCGGGCCACGTCGTGAACGTGGGCTCCATGGCCGGGCTCTACCCGCTCTCGGCCGCCCTCTACGGCGCGACGAAAGGGGCGGTCCACCGGCTCTCGACCAACCTGCGCCTCGAGTTGAGGGGCACGGGCGTCCGCGTGACCGAGATCTGCCCGGGGCGGGTGACCTCTGAGTTCTACGAGGTGGCGATCGACGACCCGGAACGTCGAGCGCGCGCGCGCGACACCGGCATCGACGAGATCAGCGCGGCCGACGTCGCAGATGTGATCCGCTACGCCGTCGCGGCGCCGGCACGGATGAACATCAACCGCATCGAAGTGCAACCGACCGAGCAGACCTATGGCGGCAGCCAGTTCGTCGCCACCGAGGAGTGAGAATGGGCGCATCTCGCATCGTGGTGATCACCGGCGGCGCGTCGGGCATGGGCGCGGCCTCGGCCCGTGCGTTCGCGGAACAGGGCGACACCGTGGTGGTGGTCGACCGCGACGGCGACGGGGCCCGCGCCGTCGCCGAGGCGGCCGGCATCAGCGAACCCTGCATCGGCGACGTGAGTGACCCCGACTTCTGCCGTGAGACGGTGGCATCGGTCGCCGACCGCCACGGCGGCGTCGACGTGCTCGTCAACGCGGCCGGCACCATCCACCGGGCCGACTCTCTCGGCACCGACGACGCCGACTGGCGCCGGGTCATGGGTGTCAACGTCGACGGCACCTACTTCATGTGTCGGGCCGCGATCCCCGTCATGCAGGGGCGCGGCGGTGGCGCCATCGTCAATTTCGGATCGATCTGGGGCGACGTCGGCGCGGCGGGAGTGACCGCCTACTGCGTGTCCAAAGGGGCGATCCATCAGCTCACACGCGCCCTCGCACTCGATCACGTCGAGCATGGCATCCGGGTCAACGCCGTTGCTCCCGGCGAGGTGAACACCCCCATGCTGGCCTCCCAACGGCAGGTGCCGCCGACGGCCGCCGACCTGCAGGCGCTCGCCGATGCGACGATTCCGATGAAGCGGTTGGCCGAGCCCGAAGAGATCGCGGGCGTGGTGGTGTTCCTGGCGTCGCCTGCGGCGAGCTACATGACTGGCGCGATCGTGCCGGTCGACGGCGGCTACACCGTCCGCTGAGCGGCGGTCGTCAGTCGCCGTCGAGACTGACGACGTTGAGCGGGCCCCGTCGCACCGATGCGGTCGCCTCGTGCCGCTTGCCGCCGTACCAGACCGCAGCGCGATCGTCCGCCTCGAGGTTCTTGACCCATTGGGAGTCGGCGCGAACCGTCGACACGATGACCCGGTCGCCCATCCGGAAGCCGAGGACCGGCACTTCCCGTGGCTTGCCGCTCACCCGGCCGGTGCTCTCGAGCACGACCGCCCCGAGTCCGATCGGAAGCGGGGAGCCGAGTCCGGCCTTGACGAGTGGTTTCACCACGCGGTTGAGGCGGCGGAAGAGGACCTGTTGGGGGTTGTCGATCACCCCTCGAGTCAATCAGCCGAATTCCGGTTCCACCCACCACGGGAAGTAATCGGGCATGTCGCGGGAAGGCGACAGCTGGTAGTTCGGCTCCCGCTTCTCGAGGAACGACTCGACGCCCTCGCGGGCGTCCGCCGTGCCGCCCATGTACTGGACCCCGCGGCTGTCGAGCTTGTGGGCTTCCATCGGGTGGTCGGCGCCGAGGAGCCGCCACAGCATGTGGCGGGTCAGGGCCACCGACACCGCGCTGGTGTTGCGGGCGATGCTCTCCGCGATGCCCCGAGCCGTCGCCATCAGGTCGTCGGCCGGCACGACAGAGCGGACCAACCCACCGTCGAGCGCCTCGGCCGCATCGAAGACCTCGCCGGTGTAGCACCACTCGGCTGCCCGGCTGATCCCCACGACCCGGGGCAGGAACCATGACGAGCAGGCCTCGGGCACGATGCCGCGACGGGCGAAAACGAAGCCGAACCGGGCGTGTTCACCGGCGATGCGGATGTCCATCGGCAGCGTCGACGTGACGCCCACACCGACGGCTGCACCGTTGATCGCGGCGATCGTGGGCTTCGAGCAGTCGTAGATCCGCAAGCTCACGAGACCACCGACATCGCGGTGGATCCGTTCCGCCTCGCCCGCGTCGCCGCCGCCGGCCGTGTGGTCGAAGGTGTCACCACCGCCGCCGAGGTCGGCGCCGGCGCAGTAGGCGCGGCCGGCACCGGTGAAGATGATGGCGCGGACGTCGTCGTCGGCGTCGGCGTGGTCCAAGGCCTCGATGAGATCGCGGCCCATCTGCGGGTTGAACGCATTGAGCCGGTCCGGACGGTTGAGGGTGATCGTGAGCACCCGGTCCTCGATCTCGTAGAGCAGGGTCTCGAACGAGGGGAGTGATGTGGTCGTCATGGGTCGGTGCTTCCGGTTCAGGTGAGGTCGGCGAGGTCGACGACCTCGCAGGTCGGTGGGATGTCGGTCACGATCTGGTTGTAGCGGAGGCCCATCGTGCCGTGGCGGTGGTGGGCGGTGTCCATCCAGTTGCCCACGCCGGGGTCGGCGTCGGCGACGATGATCCGGCACGTCCCGTCGGCTTCGTATGACGCGGTGTGCTTGTTCGTGGTCACCTGGAGGTGCCGGTAGTCGAGCGACTCCTCCCACAGGTTGTTGAGCTGGAAGTTCCAGTAGTACGCCTCGACGGCGGGCACCGTCACGACGAGGGCCTGGCCCGGTTCGAGGGTCCAGTAGCCGTGGCGGAACAGCTGGTTCGGATCGCCCCACCCGCCGGCCTGGTCCTGGTCGGGGAGGTAGTCGAGGGTGTTCGGGCGCTCGAGGAAGTAGTCGTTGACCCAGGTGAGGAAACGCTGGGCCACGCCGTGGACGAAGAGGGCGCTCATCGCCAGTCCATCGACCAGGGCGGCCGACGAGAACGGTTCGGGCAGCGGGGTCGTCGGGTCGAGGCACTCGATCTTCAGATCGGCGGGACGTTCGCTCGTCCGATCGAGGTAGAACTGGCGGAAGATCAGGATCGTCGATTTCGCCGACATCTCGAGCCACCGCTGGCCGGGTGCGAGGTCCGGTTCCTCCACGCTGGCGATCACGTCGATGACCCCGTTCGGGTGGGGGTCGTTGTCGGTGATGAGTCCCTGGTTGCCGGCCTTTGCCGCGCCCACGCCGTAGCCGCCCGAGTAGGCGCCGATGCTCAGGTAGTTGACGGTGCCCCTCGTCCCGGTGATGCGGTACTGGTGCCGCGGGTTGATCTCGACCCGCTGGTAGAACGCGTCGGGGTTGTCGCACCCGATCTTCAACATGTGGGGAATGGGGTTCACGGACGGGAACGAGGTGTCGGATGCCTCGATGAACGAGTCGAGCCCGCCCCGGGTCAGGCGACTCAGGTAGCGGAAGCCCTCGACCCGATCGAGTTCGTCCGTCGAGTTGTCCAGGATCAACTGGCCGGCGTCCTTGAGGGACTCGCAGAAGTCGGCCCATGCCTGGCCCGACATCGCTGCTTCCCGCTTCTCCTCGGGTGTCATTGCTCGCCTCTCGTCCTCTCGCGGTCGGCCACTAGCGTCGCACGTGATGTCCCGTCGCCCGAAAACCGCGCTCCTCGTCGGCGTTGCCGTGGTGCTGCTCGCCGCCGGATGTGGCGATGCCGGCGAGTCCAGTGAGGTCCCCGAAACGACCACCACCACGACCACCGTTGCGGCCGAGCCGGCCACCGTGACGTCGCCGCCGGTCTCGACGGTGCCGCCCCGCGACTTCTCCGCGGTCACCCCGATCGTGCAGGACTTCGTCGACGAGCACGCCCTCGACGGTGCGGGCCTGGTGGTCGTCCACGTCGACGACGGCATCGTGCACGAGGAGTACTGGGGAGACTTCGATGCCGACCGGGTCTCGCTCATCGCGTCGTCGAGCAAGATGATCACCGCCGGCGTGCTCCTCCATCTCCAGGACAGGGGCCTGCTCGACATCGAGGCCCCGGTCGCGGCGGCGGTTCCCTGGGGAGACGCCAACCCGGCGATCACGCCGGCGCACCTCCTGTCGAACAGCTCCGGCCTGGTCGGCTTGCTGCCGAATCCGGGCTATGCGCCCTACGCCTGCCAGTTCTCCCCGACGGGGACGTTGCAGGACTGCGGCGAAGCGATCTTCACGACCGCCGGCGACGATGCCGACATCGTCGGCCCCGGCGCTGCGTTTCGGTACGGCGGGGGGCAGTGGCAGGTCGCCGGTGCCATCGCCGAGGCGGTCTCCGGTCAGCCGTGGGCCGATCTGATCGACGAGATCTATGGGGAACCGTGCGGACTGGAGGCGACCGGCTACGGCAACCCGTTGGGTGCCTTCCCCGTGTTCGATCTGTCCTACCCCGACCACTTCCTCGGCGACCCGTCCAACCTCGTACCGACCGCCAATCCGAACATGGAAGCCGGGGCCTACACCACGACCGGCGACTACGCCGAGCTGCTCCTCATGCACCTCCGGGGCGGAGTGTGCGGCGACGAGCGCGTCCTGAGCGAGGCGTCCGTCGAAGTCCTGCACACGGATCGAACGGACCCGGGCTACGCAATGGGCTGGTGGGTCGACCGTTCGACCGGGCGTCTGACCGACGCCGGCGCGTTCGGTGCGGTGCCCTGGCTCGATCTCGACGACGGGTACGGCGCGTATCTCGTGATCGAAGCCGACTCCGTGCTCGGCGATCGGTTGGCGCAGGCGCTCTTCGAGCCGGTCGAGGCCGCTGTCGTCGGCTGACTGGTACCGTCCGGCGATGACCACTGTCTTCGTCCATGGCGTGCCCGAGACCCCCGCAGTATGGCGAACCCTCGTCGATGCGCTCGATGCCCAGGATGCCGTCCAGCTGCGCCTGCCCGGCTTCGGTTCGCCGTTGCCCGACGGGTTCACGGCAACGATGCAGGAGTACGCCGACTGGCTCCACCGTGAGTTGGCGTCGATCGCCGCGCCCATCGATCTCGTGAGCCACGACTGGGGTGCGCTGCTCGCGATGCGGGTCAACGCCCAGAACCCGGGGCTCGTGCGGTCGTGGGTGACCGACATGGGCAACCTCGACGACGACTTCGAATGGCACGACACCGCGAGGACCTGGCAGACCCCGGGCGACGGCGAGGCGTTCATGGACGGGATCGTCGCGATGACGGACGGGGAGCGAGCCGAACTCCTCGCGGGCCTCGGAATCGAGTCGTCGATCGCCGCGGCCATCAGCCCCGAGGTCGACGCGACGATGAGCGAGGCGATCCTGGCCCTCTACCGCTCCGCGGTCGACATCGGTCCGCTGTGGGGCCCCGGGATCGACGCCATCGTCGTCCCCACCCTGGTCATCGAAGCCGCCCAGGACCCGTTCCGGTCCCCCGGCGCGACCGCCGCCCTGGTCGAGCGAACCGGCGCGTCCACGACGTTGCTCGCCGACGCCGGCCACTGGTGGATGACCACCGACCCGGTCGACTCGGCGGCCGCCATCAGAGCGTTCTGGGCCGGTCTCTAGCCGAGCGCGGCCATCGCCAGGTCGCGGGCGGTGCCGTAGTCGGCCTTGCCGTTGGGAGCGCGGGGAACGGCGTCGACGAACACCACCGATTTCGGGGCCTTGAACCGGGCCAGCTCACCCTTCACCGACTCGATGATCTCGCCCTCGGTGACCGCCGCCCCGGGCTCGACGCTCGCGACCGCGGTCACGGCCTGCCCGAACTTGTCGTCGTCGACGCCGACCACCAGACAGTCGATCACGCCGTCGACCCGCTTGACCGCCTCTTCCACCTCCTCGGGGAAGATCTTCTCGCCTCCCGAGTTGATCACCTGGCTCCCGCGCCCGAGCAGGATGAGTGACCCGTCGGCCGCGACCTTGGCGAGGTCGCCGGGGAACGAGTAACGCACGCCGTCGATCACCCGGAACGTCTTGGCCGACTTCTCCTCGTCCTTGTAGTAGCCGAGCGGCACGTTGCCGCCGGCGGCAACCATGCCGACTTCGTCGGATCCGGGTTCGACGAGGCGGTCGTCGTCGGTGAAGACCTTGGTCGTCGGTGACTGGGTGAACCTGCCCGTCTCGGTCTCGAGCCCCTTCATGGTGATCTGGGTGCCCATCGACCCCTCGGTCGACCCCATGGCGTCGATCAGCATCACCTGTTCGATGCGTTCGATCAGCTGCTGTTTCACCTCGCTGGTCCACATCACGCCGGACGACTGCATGAGCGCGACCGATTCGAGGTCGTAGGACCCGCCGCCGGGTCGTCCTTCGTCGATGGCGCGCAGCAGCGGCTTGGCGAAGCTGTCGCCGACGATCGTCACCGAACTCGCCCGGTGCCGCTCGATCGTGTCGAGCACCTCGTGCGGATCGAGACTGCGGTTGGTCAGCGTCACGACGTGGGAGCCGAGCAGGTGGGGGATGAAGCAGCCCAACCACAGGCCGGTGCCGTGCATCAACGGCGCGCAGGGGAGCGAAACGAGCGACCCGTCGGTGCCCGCGGCAGCCTCGACGATGTCGTTCGCATCGGTCGGGGCGGCAAGCCCGAGGATCGGGAACGCCGACGCGCCGAGCCCCGCCGTCAACCCGCCGATCGCGTACATGACGCCCTTCGGCATCCCCGTGGTGCCACCCGTGTAGAGCATGTAGGTGTCGTCCTCGGCCCTCTCGACCCGCCGGGCGGGCGAGTGGTCGGCGACGACTGCCTCGTAGGGCTGGGCCCCGGGAACCCGATCGGCGTTGCCGTCGTCGACCTCGATGACGAGCTTCAGCCCGGGCAGACGGTCGACGACGTTGGCCACGCGGTCGCCGAGCGAGGAGTGGAAGACGAGGGCCTCGGCGTCGGAGTTCTCGAGCAGGTAGTGCAGTTCCTCGTCGATGTAGCGGTAGTTGATGTTGATGGGGACGCCCCGCAGCTTCATGGCCGCGAACTGGGCCTCCATGTACTCGTTCGAGTTGTACATGAAGAGGCCGACCTTGGAGTCGGGACCGAGGCCGGCGGCGGCGTAGGCCGCGGCGATCCGGGCGGCGCGGTCGTCGTACTCCGCCCAGGTGCGGGTGACTTCGCCGTGGGTGATGGCAGGCCGCGGTCCGATCCGGTCGGCGATGGCTTCCCAGATGGTCGCGAAGTGCATTTCCATGCGGCGGGAGTATAGGTGGGGCCGAGTGGCCGAGAGCCGTGCCGGTTGCTGACCGTCAACCGCTCCGGCTGACATAGCCTGGCGGGGTGTCCGACACCGTGCTCCAGACCTTCCCACTCGGGCCTCAGTGGCCGACGATCGACCCATTCCTGTTCGTGGCTCACCACCACGACATGTACCCGGCCGGCAACGGGGCGCTGGCCCCTGATGCGTCACTCGGCGGTCGAGCGATCGGGCAGGACTTCTCCGGTATCGACGGGTGGAGCATGTACCACGGCACGACCGTGCCCGGCTTCCCGCAACACCCGCACCGCGGTTTCGAGACCATCACCTACGTGCGGCAGGGGTTCGTCGACCATGCCGATTCGTTGGGGGCGACGGCCCGGTTCGGGCAGGGCGACACCCAGTGGATGACCGCAGGTTCCGGTATCCAGCACGCCGAGATGTTCCCGCTCACCCGGACCGATGCGCCGAACCCGCTCGAGCTCTTCCAGATCTGGGTGAACCTGCCGGCCGCCGACAAGATGGTCGACCCCTACTTCACGATGCTGTGGGACCACCACACCCCGCGCCATGTCGACAAGGACGCCCACGGACGGCGGACGGAGGTGACGGTCATCGCCGGTCGCCTCGGCGATGTGGTCGGTCCGCCTCCGCCCCCCGACTCGTGGGCGGCCAAGGACGACGCCGACGTGGCGGTCTGGCATCTGCGGCTGGAGGCCGACGCCGAATGGACCCTGCCGCCGGCACGGTCGGCCGAGACCCAGCGGGTGCTCTACGCCTTCGAAGGGTCGTCGATCCGGATCGGCACTCACGAAGCCGTTCCCGCCGGCACCGGTGCCCACGTCCGGGCCGATGTCGACGTGGCGCTCGCCGCGGGGCCGGAAGGCATCGACTGCATGGTGCTGCAGGGACGTCCCATCGCTGAACCGGTCGCCCGCTACGGCCCGTTCGTCATGAACACCGAGGACGAGATCCGGGTCGCCTACGCCGACTTCCAGGCCACCCAGTTCGGCGGTTGGCCATGGCCCTCGCCGGCCCCCGACCACGGCGCCGACGCGGGCCGCTTCGCGATCCACGCCGACGGCCGTCGCGACGAGGTCAGCTGAGCAGCCGCTCGTCGAAGAACTCGGCGATCCCTGCCTCGTCGACGAGGGGCTCGTGCCCTCCGTCCTCGACGATCACGAGTTCGGGCGTGTGGCCCGACGCGACGAGATGGTGGTGGAGCCGGTAGGCCTGATCGACGTCGACGATATGGTCGAGCGCTCCGTGGACGATGAGGAAGTCGACCGAGTCCCCCGAAAGCTGGGCGGGACTCGCCGAGACCGCAAGGCCGTGGCAGGTGTCGATCCGCTCCTGGCAACCCAGGAGGTCGCGGGCCGCAGCCACCACCGCAGCCCCGGTCCGGCCGTCGAAGAACCGGACGTCGGGATCGAGGAGTGCGGTGAAGTCGGTCGGGGCGCCGGCGATGGCGACGGCGGCCACGTCGAGTTGTTCGTGGGCGATCATCGCCGCGAGGTGGCCGCCGGCCGAGAACCCGTAGACGCCGACTCGCGACGCGTCGAGGTCCCATTCGCCCGAACGGTCGAGGACGTGCTGCACCGCGGCGAGGGCGTCGTCGACCGAGTCGGCAACGGTGTGCGGGTGGATGGCGTAGCGGTAGTTGATCGACACGACGGCGTAGCCCCGCTCGGTCCATTCCCACACCGGCATCGACGCGGCCTTGTCACCGGCGATCCACCCGCCGGGGTGAAGCCAGACGATCGTGGGATGCGGACCCGGGCTGTCCGGTGTGTACACGTCGAGACGCTGGAACTCGTGGTTTCCGTATTCGACGTCGAGATGGGCATCGGCGCCCACGAGCGCCGGTGTGCGTTCGACGGGCGCAGGTTCCTGGACCCACCAGAGCGCGCCCAGCGCCGCGACGAGCAGGCCGACGAGAACCGAGACGCGGCTGGTCATGAGGAGCTTCTGGCGGCCTCAGGCCCAGCGCCGCTTGAGCTGCAGCGCAGGACGTTCGATGAGCCAGTGCGAGATCGTCACCGCGATCGCCGTCCCGAGGACGATGCGGATCCGGCCGTCGAGGTCGGGGACGATCGCAGCACTGATGGCGAACATCGGGATGTGCCAGAGGTAGATCCCGTAGGACGACTTCCCGATCTGGCAGAGCGGACCCCAGGTGAGGAGGCAGGGCCGGTCGTCGGCCACCGCTCCCACGATCACGGCCACCGACGCTGCTGCGATGGGGGCGTAGGCGTAGCCCGCGTGGAGGTCGCCGAAACGGTCGGGGATGAACGAGATGACGAGGATCCCGGCGATGCCGAGCATCATCAGCCGTCGCCCGAGGTCCTGGCCGACGCGGGCGATCAGGTCGACCGAGCAGCCCAGCCAGGCACCGAGCAAGAGGAGAACGCCGCCGTGGGAGTGGGTGGCGAAGTAGATGTCGAACCCCGAGGCGCCGTTCCAGTGGCGCCAGACGGTGATGAGCGCCAGGGCGGCGGCCAAGCCGCCGGCGGTCCGGCGAACCGCCGCCACGCCCCGGCGACGGAGAAGCACGACGGCGACGACCGGCCACACGACATAGAACTGCTCCTCGACGCTGAGCGACCACAGGTGGCTGAAAGGGCCACCGTGGGTGCCGGTCACGACGTCACGCCAGTTGGCCACGTAGGAGATCGCCCACAGGCTCCGTTCGCCGAGCCGCTCCTCGATGCGAGGCACGTCGAGCAGGGCCGCGGCCAGCCACACCCCCGCCACGAGGCCGAACAGGGCCGGAAGCAGCCGCAACCCGCGTCGGATGTAGAAGTTCTTCATCGACACGCCGCCTCGGCGATGGTGTTCGTCGATGAGGAGGCGGGTGATGAGGAATCCGCTGAGCGTGAAGAAGACGTCGACCCCGACGAAGCCGCCATGGAGTCCGTACCAGCCGCCGTGATAGGCGACCACGACGATCACGGCGATGGCTCGGATCCCGTCCAGTCCGGGGACGAACCCCATGGACTGCCATTCGGTGTCCGGCGTTTGCGGAGAGACGGCGCGACGCGCGGTGGAGGTCACCCACTTCGTATCGGCACGAGGAGGGCCATGATGGAGTGATGCCCGAATCCGTGTCGCCCGAGCACCTCTGGTCGTTCATGCGTCGTCTGCCAGACTGAGTCCGTGCTGAGCGTGGGTCTCCTTCTCCACCGTCGAGTCGACGGGGCGACGCAGGTGTTGCTCGCCCACATGGGCGGGCCCTTCTGGCAGCGCAAGGACGACCACGCCTGGACGATCCCGAAAGGGCTGCGAGAGGCCGGTGACGACGACCTTCTGGCCGCGGCCGAGCGGGAGTTCACCGAGGAGATGGGTTCCCCGGCACCTCCCGGCGACAGCGTCGACCTGGGGCCGTGCCGGGCCGGTGCCAAGACCAACCACATCTTCGCTCGCGAGGCCGATTTCGATGCCTCGACGATCACCAGCAACACCTTCGAGATGGAATGGCCGCCGAGGTCGGGACGCACGGCGGAGTTCCCCGAAGTCGACCGGGCCGAGTGGTGGTCGATGGACGCGGCCCGTTCGAAGCTGGTGAAGGGAATGCTCCCGATCCTCGATCGTCTCGACGAGGTCCTGGCCTCTCCCGGTCCGCCGGGGTGACCACCGAACGACACCGGACGGCGGCGCGAGCGCTGGTGCGATCGTCCGACGGGCGGGTGCTGATGATCCGCGGGCACGACCCGGCCGACCCCGGGCGAGGAGGCTTCTGGTTCACGCCCGGTGGCGGCCTCGATGCCGGGGAATCCGTCGAGGCCGGACTGCGACGGGAACTCTCCGAGGAGATCGGCCTGCAGGACGCGAGCATCGGGCCGCTCGTCCTGCGCCGTCGCGACCGGTTTCCGCTCCTCGGCGAGATCTGGCTGCAGGAGGAGACGCTCCATCTCGTCTCGGTGGACACGGCGTTCGAGCCCGACGGCTCGGGTCTGGAGGAGATCGAGGCGTCGGTGATCACCGGCTTCCGATGGCTGTCGGCCGGCGACCTGCGCGGGTCGCCCGACCCGTTCTATCCCCGCTGTCTGGCCGACCTGCTCGACGAGATCGGGGAGCGCGGCCCTCCGGCCACGCCCTGGTCGGAAGACGTCACGGCGCCGACCGACGGGGAGTGATCACCACGAGGTCGGTGGGCGGCTGCGACTCGGCTTCGGGCAGCTCCGTGATCACCCGGCGGCGGCCGACCACCTGGGCGAGCATGCGGGTGCCCTCCGGCGTCACCGCGATGCCCTTGGCCCGCAGGGTCGTCGGGGGAAGTGCCGCGATCATCGCTTCGAACTCGGATCGGTCGATCGGTTGCGGAATCGGACGGAGATCGACGTCGTGGGCGTCGAACAGGGCCGGTGGAGGCACGTCGACCACCCCGCCCGGGCGTCGTGTGCCCAGGTCGAGAAACGATGCGGTGGCCACGGCATCGTCGGCCGCGAGCGTGGGGATGCCGGGAGCCAACTCGGTGAGCCGTCGTGTGGTCTCCTCGCGATCCGCGTTCGACGCGAGGTCGAGCTTGGACAGGACGAACAGGTCGGCTGCCGCGACCTGCTGACGCACGGCCGGCCCGGTCGCCGGGTCGTCGAGACGTTCGGGGAACTGCTCTGCATCGACG
>JBDQKM010000100.1:0-12873 GCA_040263275.1 Acidimicrobiales bacterium | reverse complement strand
GGGCCGATCCAGGGCCTGAGCAAGCAGGTGATCCAGCCCTACACCGACCTGCTCGTGCACGACATGGGTCTCGGGCTCGGCGATCAGATGCTCGACGGCACGCCCGTGCCGACCGAGTGGCGCACGCCTCCGCTCTGGGGCATCGGTTTGCTCGACACGGTGAGCGGCCACACGACCTTGCTGCACGACGGCCGGGCCCGCGACCACGAGGAAGCGATCCTGTGGCACGACGGCGAGGCCGCCGCGAGTGCGGCGGCCTACCGTGCGCTGCCGGCCGCCGATCGGGCGGCCCTGATTCGCTTCCTCGAGTCGCTCTGACTCAGCGGGGAGCAGGCGCCTCGAGGGCGTCGAGGTCGATCTCCATCGGCACGTCGATGGCGGGCATCGGCGCGTCGGTGGCGGGATCGCCGGGCATGTTCTCGAACTCGTAGTCCGGGACCGGCGCGTCCTTGTAGTCGAGGGGCTCGAACGGATCGAGGTTGAACAGTGCCAACAGGGTCTCGATCGGCGTGAGTTCCGAGGTGTCGTCGCCGTCACACGGCAGCACGTCCTGGGCGTTCAGCGGGTTGGTCTCGCCGACCGTGTTGTTGCTGAAGCAGTTGCCCTGGCCGCCGTTCTCGACACTCTGCAGGGCGACGAGGATGTCGGTGCCCATCTCCGAGCCGGTGATGACGTTGTCGCGGACGATGTTGTCCATGGCGGGGTAGTCGGCACCGTTGCCGCTGCCGAAGACGTTGTCGATCCAGTCGACGGCGATCACGCCGCCGCGGGTGTTGTCGACGATGGTGTTGCGTTCGACGATGTTGTTCGTCACGCCCGCGAGGACGACACCCGATCCGAGGCCCAGCTGGAAGCCGGTGTTGCGAGACGGGACGTCGGGGTTGTTGTTGTTCTGGATGAGGTTGCCCACGATATGGGTGCCGGCGTTGGGCGCCAGCTCCTCGCCGTCCTGGCTGTTGGGCACGACGCCGATCAGGTTGTCGTGGAAGTACGACGCAGCGACGGTGGTGCCGGTCGAGTTGGTGCCCGAGTAGCCGAGCTGGCTGTGGGCGCCTTCGACGTTGAAGAGCAACGCGTTGCAGGGGTTGCACTGGCCGATGTAGTAGCTCGAGTCGTCGCTGCCGCTGGCGTAGGCGTTGTCGATCTGGCCGTTGATGGCGTTGAAGGCGTAGATGCCATAGACGCCGATGTTGTGGGTGGTCACGTAGGAGGCGCGATAGCCGTCGACGAAGATGTCGCTGCCGTAGTCGCCGGTCCAGAACAGGCCGTTGCCGCTGTAGTTGCGCACGGTCAGGTTCTCGACGGCCACACCGTCGGAGAAGACGATCACGCCGTTCTCCTCTTCGAACTCGCCGTCGAGGATCACGGTGTTGCGATCGACGCCGCGGATGACGATGTTGTTGGTCTGCACGATGACGGCCTCGTTGTAGACACCTTCGCCTACGAGTACGAGGTCGCCCGGCTCGGCGGCGTCGACCGCGGCCTGGATGGAGTCGTAGTCGCCGGGCACGTTGCGCACCGTGTAGCCGAGATCCGGCTCGTCGGGCCCCTCGGGCTCGCCGTCGTCCTCCTGCTCGCTCGAGTCCTCGGGTTCGTCGTCCGGCTCCGGATCGTCGGCCGGGGCCGCCGTCGTGGAGGTGGTGGCGTCGGTGGCCGTGTCGTCGTCGTCACCGCAGGCCGCGGCGACGAGGCCGAGCACGGTGAGGAGGGCCAGGAGCTGGACTAGTGAACGTCGCATCATGGGCGTCGATGCTAGAGGTTTACGTTGTTCACCGCTGCGTTCGGCGCTCAGTCGTCGCCGACCACCAGATAGCCGGTCTGACCGCGGAAGGTCTTCGTGCCGTGGAGCGAGCAGTAGAACGGATAGTTCCCGGGAGCGGCGACCACCAGCGCCTGCGGACTCTCGTCGAGCGCGTCGCGGTCGATCTCAGGGAACGCACCGTCGGCGATCGGGATCACGTTGTGCGGGTTCACCCCGTTGTTGGTGAAGACGATCTCGGTGCACGGATCGACGCGGAACCAGCGCGTTTCGAACTGGTTGCCGCGGATCGACACCTCGACCCGGGCCTGACCACGGAGATCGATGATCTTGTCGTCGGGTCGCACGATGTCGACCCCGGGCTCCGGTGGGAACGTCGCCGGATCGGCAGCGGGATTGCCGAGACAGTCGAGTTCGACATCGGGGTCGGCGGCAGCCTCGGCTGCGGCGTCGGCATCGACCTCCTGGGTGACGACGGTGACCTCGATGGGGTCATCGTCGGCGCATCCGACGAGGGCCAGCACGAGGATGCCGGCGGCGAGGGCGCGGCAGAGGTGACGAATGATCATCGGAGCACTCTACGAGCCGGTCAGCGCGTGATGGCCAGTTGGCGTGACTGGGCCAGGAGCCGCCCGGCGGGCGAGCCTGCCCGGTCGCCCTGCGTCTGCCACGCTGGGGTGATGCACGTCACCGAGCAGGATGATCGCGACCGGCCGGCCGACGCCGACATCGACATCGTCGATCTGGAGTTCGTGGCCGGCGACGGCGCCCTGGCGGGACTGCTTCGTCTCGACCTGCGTCGACGGGCCGGCGCGACCCGCTTTCTCGCGTCGATCCTCGAGCGGGGAGCCGACCCCGTCACGGTGCTCGACTACGACCTGCCGCTGGCGACCGGGGCGTTCGAGTTCCGGGCGTCGGGGGTGTGGGTCGAGTTCTGTTGTGAAGAGCCCCTCGACCACTGGACGGTCGGCCTCGAGGCCTTCGGACTCGCGCTCCCGCCGGACTCGGTCGTCACCCCCGACTCGTTCGGCGACCGGGTGCCGCTCGGTCTGGATCTCGACCTCGACACGGTCGGCGCCCCCGAGGGCGACGCGGCCGGGTTCTCGCTCGATGTGCGGGTCCACGGCGAAGTGCTCGTCGCCGATCGGACCTACGAGATCGACGCGGTCGGGCGGCGGACCCGTTCGACGGCGCGCCCCCGGCCGGCGGTCGTCGCCAACCACCCACCGGTGGCCGGCGAACTCACGATCGCGTGGCCCGAAGAGGACGGCCTGCCGTCGGTCGAGCGGCGGGGATGGTTCGGCGGGTCGAGGCCGGGCTGGACCTCGCTCGTCTACGACGGCGAGTAGCGCTTGCCGAGCTCGGCCACGCCGAGCACGACCACGACCGCGATCACCGCGAGTCCGACCGGCTGGAACCACTCGTCGCCGGCCGGCCATTCGAGCCCGGTGCCGTCGATCACTTCCGACTGGTCCTCGGAGATGACACCCACGCCGTTGGGCCAGGGCCAGAGGACGCGCAGCGACCCGAGCATCAGGCCGATCAGCACCGCCATGACGGTGTCGAATGCCCGTTCCATCACCCAGCCGAGCACGGTCGAGAAGAGGGCCAGTCCGATGATGCAGCCGAGCCCGATCAGTGCCGCGTCGCCGAAGTTGCGCTCGTCGATGGTCTGGATCACGGCGGCATACATGCCGATCATCAGGAGGATGAACGAGCCGGAGATCCCCGGCAGGATCATGGCGCAGATGGCGAGCGCCCCGGCGCCGAGGAACACGAGCGGTGAGGGATCGGCGATCGGCCCGCTCTGGAAACCGAGCAGGAAGAAGACGGCCACGGCGGCGACGGCGATCACGATCCAGGTCTGCGCGGTGCGCTCGAGAATCAGGCCCAACGCGACCACGACCGACGCGGCGACGAGACCGAAGAAGAGCCCGGCCATGTTCTCCGGGCTGTCGTGGAGTTGGGTCTCGATCACCGAGGCGAGTGAGACGACGGCGGTGAGGATGCCGGCGCCGAGAGGGAGGAGGAAGAGGAAGTCGAGTGCGGTCACCCGTGTCCAGAATCCCTTGATGTCGCCGCGCAGCAGGGTGCCGAGAGCCCGGGCCCCCTCGCGGATCGTGTCGATGAGCGTCTGGTAGATGCCGACGACGAGGGCGATGGTGCCGCCCGACACGCCGGGCACGACGTCGGCGGCCCCCATCAGGAATCCGCGGGCGAACTGGGCGCCGATCTTTTGCATCACGGCCGCCGAGGGTACCGTCCAGCCCCATGACCGACGTGGCACAGGGGCCGATCCGAGCGCAGTGCGGGTCGGTCGAGTCGCGATGACCGTCCTCGACGATGCCAAACGGGGGCGACTCCTGCCGGTCGGATCGGTCGAACTGTGGGTCGACGTGCAGGGTCCCGACGACGGCGACCCGGTGGTCCTGATCGCCGGCGCCGACGCCCCGGGGTTCCGGTGGACGCCGGCCATCGTGTCGCGCCTCGTCGACGAGGGATACCGGGTCGTGCGGTTCGATCATCGCGACTGCGGCCGCTCGTCCCGTGTCCCGGTCGACCAGCCCTACCTGCTCGACGATCTCGTGGCCGACGTGGTCGGGTTGTTCGATGCGCTGCAGATCGGTTCCGCCCACGTCATCGGTCGTTCGATGGGCGGGATGATCGGGCAGCTGCTCGGGGTCGAACACGCCCAGCGGATTCGGTCGTTGACCATGTTCGGTTCGAGCCCGGCTCCTGGCGACGAGCGTCTCGGGGGCCCCGATGAGTCCTTCGTCGAATCGATGACCTCTCGCCTCTTCGCCGGCGCACCCCGAGACGATGAGGGAAGGATCGCCTGGTTGGCCGAGCTCGACGAACTCCTCGCCGGTTCGGCCTACCCGCTCGACCGCGACCGGGCGACGGAGCTCGCCGCCGCCGAGATCGCCACCGGATGGGTGCCGGAGACGGGTCACGGGGTTGCAGTTCATGCGAGTCCCGGCCGACTCGAGCGGCTCGGCGAGATCGCGGCGCCCACGATGGTCGTACACGGCACGGCCGACCCCGTCTTCCCGCCCGCGCACGGCCGGGCCCTTGCGACGGGCATCGACGGTGCTGTGCTGGTGGAGGTCGAAGGGCTCGGTCACGAGGTCCCCGACGCACTCATCGAGGAGTTGTGGCCGGTGATCCTCCAGCACCTGCGAGCCGCCGCCGACTGGGCCGACTGAGGTTTCATCCAGGGGATGTACGCGCAGACGAGGCGCCCCGGGGCAGGGACGCCTCGTCTGTCGACGGAAGGTCCTCGCCACGCCTCGGTGCCCTTGAATCTTCTCTCTGGAGCGCTTCTCCTGGCACCTTCTTCGAGGTGCGCGGGGCGCGAGAAGCTCCTGGGAGCGGTTCCGGTCACGTCGGGGCGTGGGTTCGTATGGCGTGGTCGGTGCACGGTTCCGTTGGCCGGATCGTCCGTGCGGTGAGTGCACCGTCCTTTCGTCGGGTCACCGATCCGGGCGCCGTGTCGAGGCGAGTGCGTCGAGCGGGTGAAGACGACCGGATCACTTGATGTGACGCTTGTCGCCGTCGCGCCGGTGGGAGTCGAGGTCAAGGACAACCTCGCGCAGTGGTGGATTGTGAAGCCGGGAACGAGGAGCGGTGAACGGCGCGAGACGCCCGGGGGTCGGGCTCGGCTGCTGACGAGGAGTCGCCGCCGTTCACCCACCGACCGGATGGAAGAGCCGTTGGCGCGGGTGCTCGAGGCCGAGCTGGCGCGGATCGAGTCGGCTACTGCTGCTGGCTCGCCAGGGAGCGGTTCTTGACCTTGGCCTTGACATAGTCGCGGTTCATGAAGGCGATGAAGTCGAGGCTGATCTCCTTGGGGCACGCCTCATGGCATTCGCCGTGGTTCGTGCACGAGCCGAAGAAGTCCTCCATGGTCTCGACCATGGCCTCGGTTCGCTTCCAGCGCTCCGACTGGCCCTGGGGCAAGACGTTGAGATGGTTGAGCTTCGCGGAGGTGAACAGCTGCGCCGCGGAGTTCGGGCAGGCGGCGACACATGCTCCACAGCCGATGCAGGCCGCGGCGTCCATCGACGAGTCGGCGACCTCCTTCGGGATCAGGATCGCGTTGGCGTCCTGCCCGGTGCCGGTCGGCGCGGAGATGTAGCCGCCCGCTTCGATGATCCGATCGAAGGCTCGCCGATCGACCATGAGGTCCTTCAGGACCGGGAACGCGGTCGCCTGCCACGGCTCGATGACGATCTCGTCGCCGTCGTTGAACTTGCGCATGTGCAACTGGCACGTGGCCGTGGCCTTCTCGGGGCCGTGGGCCTGGCCGTTGATCATCACGCCACAGGTGCCGCAGATGCCCTCGCGGCAGTCGTGGCCGAACGTGATCGGCTCGATGTCGTCGGCGATCAGCCGTTCGTTGACCACGTCGAGCATCTCGAGGAACGAGGCGTCCTCGGGGATGTCGTGGGCGTCGACATCGAGGAACGCCCCCTGGGTGTGGGGCCCGTCTTGGCGCCAGATCTTCAGCTTGAGGTTCAGCATCTTTGTCATGGTTCGCAGCGCCTCTATTTGTAGGACCGTTGGGTCAGCTCGACGTTTTCGAAGACCAATGGCTCCTTGTGGAGCTCTTGGGGCTGGTCGGGTCCCTTCCATTCCCACGCACTCACGTAGGCGAAGTTCTCGTCGTCGCGCAACGCTTCGCCCTCGGGGGTCTGGGACTCTTCGCGGAAGTGGCCGCCGCAGCTCTCCTCGCGTTGCAGCGCATCGCGGGCCTTGAGCTCGGCGAACTCCATGAAGTCATCGACCCGGTTCACCTTCTCGAGCATCGAGTTGATGCCGTCGGGCGATCCGAGAACCTTGACGTTCTTGCGGAACTCCTCGCGCAGGGCGGGAATCTCGGACAGCGCCTTCTCGAGCCCGGCCTCGTTGCGAGCCATGCCGATGTATTCCCAGACGATCTTGCCGAGCTCGCGGTGGTAGTGCTCGACGCCGTGGGTGCCGCCCTTCTTGGACGTCCACTGGCGGGTGCGGTCGTCGACCGCCTGGACCGCCTCGGTGAAGGCCGCGTCGGTGGTGGGCACCGGCGTGTCGCCGAGCTTCGGGGCCAGGTGGTCGCCGATCGTGTAGGGCAGGACGAAGTAGCCGTCCGCGAGACCCTGCATGAGGGCCGACGCACCCAACCGGTTGGCGCCGTGGTCGGAGAAGTTGGCCTCGCCGATGGCGTAGAGACCGGGCACCGTGGTCATCAGGTTGTAGTCGACCCAGAGCCCACCCATCGTGTAGTGGATCGCCGGGTAGATGCGCATCGGCACCGAGTACGGGTCCTCGCCGGTGATCCGTTCGTACATGTCGAACAGGTTCCCGTAGCGCTCCTTGACCGCTTCGGCTCCATCGCGGGCGATGGCGGCGGCGAAGTCGAGGTAGACGCCGTTCTTCAGCGGACCGACGCCGCGGCCCTCGTCGACGACGGTCTTCGCGTTGCGGCTCGCCACGTCGCGGGGGACGAGGTTGCCGAAGCTCGGGTACTTCTCCTCGAGGTAGTAGTAGCGCTCCTCCTCGGGGATCTGGTCGGCGGTCCGGCTCTCGTCGCGGTCACGCGGCACCCAGATCCGGCCGTCGTTGCGCAACGACTCCGACATGAGGGTCAGCTTCGACTGGAACTCGTCGCTGGCCGGGATGCACGTCGGGTGGATCTGCGAGAAGCACGGGTTGGCGAACAGGGCGCCCTTTCGGTGCGCCCGCCAGGCCGCAGTCACGTTGCAGGCCATCGCGTTGGTGGAGAGGTAGTAGACGTTGCTGTAGCCGCCGGTCGCGAGCACCACGGCGTGGGCCGAGTGGGCGTGGACCTCGCCGGTCAGCATGTCGCGAGCGACGATGCCGCAGGCCTCGCCGTCCTTGGTGACGATGTCGAGCACGTCGGACCGGTTGTAGAGCGTCACCTTGCCGGCCCGGATCTGGGCGGCCAGGGCCTGGTAGGCCCCGAGCAGCAACTGCTGCCCGGTCTGGCCGCGTGCGTAGAAGGTGCGGCTGACCTGCGCGCCGCCGAACGAGCGGTTGGCCAGCAGGCCGCCGTATTCGCGGGCGAACGGCACACCTTGCGACACGCACTGGTCGATGATGTCGACCGACACCTGCGCCAGGCGGTGGACGTTGGCCTCACGGGAGCGGTAGTCGCCGCCCTTCACCGTGTCGTAGAACAGGCGGTGCACCGAGTCGCCGTCGTTGCGATAGTTCTTCGCAGCGTTGATGCCACCCTGGGCCGCGATCGAGTGCGCCCGGCGGGGTGAGTCGTGGTACGTGAAGACCTTCACGTTGTAGCCGAGCTCGGCGAGCGAGGCGGCGGCCGAGGAACCGGCGAGGCCGGTGCCCACCACGATGACATCGAACTTCCGCTTGTTGGCGGGGTTCACGAGCTTGACCGAGAACTTGTGGTTGTCCCACTTGTCGGCGACCGGGCCCTCGGGGATCTTTGCGTCGAGCGTGATCATCACTCGCCTCCTTCGTTGCTGTCCGAGTCAGAGCCATGGGATTCGAGAACTGAGTTGCCGTCTTCGTCGACGAAGCCGATCGGGTCGGCGCGGTTGTCCTGGTCGACGAGACCGAACTGCACGGCCAGCGGGAAGCTCAGGTTGCCGACGAGGATCAGGCCGGCGAGGCCCTGGGCGATCCCTCGGCGGACGTTGTTGTACCTGGGGTTGTTGATGCCGAGGCTCTGGAACATGGACCAGGCGCCGTGGAAGATGTGGATGGCGAGCGCGATGTTGGCGGCGATGTAGATCAGGGCGATCGGCACCGCACTCATCGAGGAGTAGACGTTGTTGTAGACGTCGCCCCGGACCCAGTCGTCGTCGACCCAGCCCCAGGTGAGATCGGCCAGGTGGAAGAACACGTAGAGAAGGATGATCGGCCCGGTCCAGCGCATGGTCCGGCTGGCGAAGTTGGCGGCGATGTAGTTGCGGTTGCCGACGTAGGAGCGATCGGCCTTGTGGCTCATCCGGCTGAGCGACCACGCGCTGTGGATGTGGAGGCCGAACATGCCGATGAGCCCGAGACGCATCACCCACAGGAGGAACGTGCGGGGCACGAGGTGACCGCCGAGATCCCGGAGGGCCTCGGCGTATTCATGGACCTGCCGCGGTCCCTCGTAGATGTGCAGATTGCCGATCATGTGCACGACGACGAACCCGAGCAGACCGATGCCGGTGACGGCCATCGCGTATTTCTTCCCGATGGCCGTCTGGTAGATGTTCAGCGGCCACGGAAGAGGATTCGGACGTCGACGGACCGGAGCGACGTCGTGCCGCGACGGTGATGTTGCCTGTGCCATGGAAGATGCGCACTTTCTGCTCACGTGAGTACCGGGAAACGCTACTTGCCGCGTGCGGGCCGGGCCTACTCCTGCTCGGAGTAGTCGCCGTCGTCAGCGAACCGGGGCCTGGTAGCGATTCGTGGCCGTCACGTCGTCACTCGTGAGTTCGAGATCGACGACGACCTGGCCGGCCGTGTCGGGCACCTCGCCGCTCGCCCGGCCGATGAGCGCACACTCGTCGGCTGCGATGGTGCCGCCCCACGCCTGGGTCTGCTCGCTGACCGTCTCGCCGTGCTCGTCGATCGCTCGAATGGTCGCTCGGACCTCCGCGTCGACGATCGCCTCTCGGCGGTCGGATACGGCGTGCACGGCGAGATCGAGGTGTTCGCCGCGGGCCACCACCGCGGGAAGGGGATCGCACACGATGATCACCGGTCGGCAGGCGTCGACCATCGCCTGCCATGCCGGCTTGGGGCGTCGCTCGTGGTCGAGCACGCCGAAGCCGCCGGTCGGGGAGACATCGGCCAGGTAGAACTGGGCGAAGCCTCCTGCCGGCCGGTACTTCAGGCGTCGCAGGAGTTCGATGTTGGTCTTGACCACCTCGGCCTGAGCCACGCGCGTGAGCGACGCCCACGTCGTCGCGTCGTCGACCCCTCGCGGTGCCACCAGATGGTGCAGCGACGACACCCGTGCGCCGGTCTCGGCCCCCACCCGCTCCCAGTCGAGCGCCGGCCAGCGATGGTCCTCGAGCACGGGCGCCTCGGGATTGACCGACGCGGCGCCGAACGCCGTGACGAATCGGGCCATCCGGGGAACCCGTGCCGTCGACGCGCCGAGGTCGGCGGCCCGGCCATCGGCCCAGCCGAACCAGAGATGGCTCGTGGTCCCATCGAGCGACGGGAAGTGCGGCGGCACCGCCGTGTGGAGGACGACGGGTCGGCTCCCGTCGGTGCGGGTCAGGGTGCGCCGGACGGAGCGGTCGAGCACGTCGCGGTTCCACGATGGTGCCTGCTGCCCGAGCACCGGCGGCGTCGCCGTGGGCACATCCGGCCGACGGAACGGCTCGTCGTGGGCGCACCAGATCGCCACTGACGGATGATGCCCCAGGAGATCGACGGCCTCACGGGCCTGACGTGTCGCCTGGGTGCGCACCCCGCGAGCCATCACGCCGCGGAGCGGGAGGTCCTGCCAGATCAGGAGGCCGGCCTCGTCGGCGGCGGCGTAGAGCTCGGGCCGGCCGACATGGGCGATCAGACGGACGAAGTCCAACCCGGCTTCCACGGCCGCGCCGACGTCGCCGGCGATCTGTTGGGGTGTCGCGTCGCCGGGCCGGGCGGTGGTCGGGAGCATCCCGGCGCCCTTGAGGAAGAGCGGGGTGTCGTTGACCCGCAGGACCCAGTTCTTGAAGCTCACCGTCCGGAACCCGATGCGCACGCCGCGGGAGTCGTGCACCTCGTCGCCGGTCATCACCTCACACCGGAGATCGTGGAGCGGTTGGTCGCCGAGGGCATGGGGCCACCACAAGGCCGGTGCGGGAACGTCGAAGGTCCACTCCACGCGGTTCTCGCCGACGGCCGCGGAATGGACCTGCTCGTGCTCGTGTCCGGCCACGCGGGTGCGGAGCACCACGGCACCGCCGTCGGGTGCATCGAAGACGCATCGCATCGCCACGCGGGCCCGGGTCGGGTTCGCGTCGATGCACACGGCCCTGAAGAACCGAACGGCGATGGGACCCGTCTCGTGGATCCGGACCCCACGCCAGATCCCTCCGGGATTGGCGCCCGCGGCGCCCGCCAACTCGGGATCCTGGAGTGCTCCCATCATCGAAGACCGGTTGTCGGGGTCGCTGAAACGGCTGCAGTTCACGTCGACGCCGAGGACGTGCTCGGTCCGGTCGCCGAGCAGGTCGGTCACCTCGAACCGGTGCGGCACGAAATAGCCGTCGGTGTCGCCGACATACCCGCCGTCGAGCCACACGTCACCCTGTTGGGCGATGCCGTCGAAGCAGAGGAACCGGCGTCGACCCTCGGCAGCCGGCTCCAGTGCGAACGAGGTCCGGTGCAGGACCGATCGCGCCGATTCGAGCCCCTCGGTGTCGGACCAGTGGCCCGGCACGACGATGCTGGCCCAGCCACGATCGTCGAGCTCTGGCTCGTGGAACGTACGCCGCAGCTCCTCCGTGGCCGGCGCAGCCCGCCATGCCCCCGACAGTTCCATCGACGCAGGGTAGCCCTGCGGCACAGCGCTTCGCCCAAGTGCTCAGCGCTGTGTCGGATGGCGCTTCGCCCAAGTGCTCAGCGCTGTGTAGGGTCGCCGCCATGTCGAGACCAGAGACCCTTGGTGCCCTTCGTGAGAGCGGATGGGAGTCCACCCCGATCCGCCAGGAGATCCGACGGAACGCGATCGCCAGGATCCGCTCGGGCGAACCACTGTTCCCTGAGGTGCTCGGATACGAGAACACGGTCACGCCCCAGCTCGAGAACGCCTTGCTCGCCGGACACGACATCATCTTCCTCGGCGAACGGGGGCAGGCCAAGACCCGCATGATCCGCGGACTCACCGGCCTCCTCGACGAATGGATGCCGATTGTCGACGGCTCCGAGATCAACGACGACCCCTATGCCCCGATCTCCAAGCACGCCCGCGACCTCGTCGACGAGATGGGCGACGCGACCCCGATCTCCTGGGTCCACCGCGACGACCGCTTCGGCGAGAAGCTGGCCACTCCCGACACGGCCATCGCCGACCTGATCGGTGAAGTCGACCCCATCAAGATCGCCGAGGGTCGCTACCTCTCCGACGAGCTCGTGCTGCACTACGGCCTCGTGCCCCGCACCAACCGCGGCATCTTCGCGATGAACGAGCTTCCCGACCTCGCCGAGCGGATCCAGGTCGGCCTGCTCAACGTCCTCGAGGAGCGCGACGTCCAGATCCGAGGGCACAAGGTGCGGCTCCCACTCGACGTCATCCTCGTCGCATCGGCCAACCCCGAGGACTACACGAACCGCGGTCGACTCATCACGCCGTTGAAGGACCGGTTCGGCTCCCAGATCCGAACCCACTACCCGCTCGACGTCGACACCGAGGTGGCAATCATCGAACAGGAGGCCGACCTGGCATCGGCCGACGGACTCGACGTCGCCGTGCCGTCGTTCATGACGGAGGTCTGCGCCAACCTCTCGCACGCGGCGCGGGCCAGCCAGCACATCAACCAGCGCTCCGGGGTGTCGGTTCGACTGTCGATCTCCAACACCGAGGTGATGGTCGCCAACGCTGTGCGGCGGTCGCTGCGCTCAGGCGCAACCGCGGTGGTGCCGCGGATCGTCGACCTCGACGCCCTGCCGGCATCGACGTCCGGAAAGATCGAGATCGAAACCCTCGACGAGGGCCGCGATCACGAGATCCTCGAGAACCTGGTGCGGGCGGCCGTGCTCGCCGTCTTCAAGGACCGGGTGCCGCCCGACACCCAACGAGCCGTGGTCGATGCGTTCGAGGGCGATGTGGTCGTCGACACCGGGGAGGACGTCACCGACGACGCCTACGCGGCGATGCTCGAGTCCATTCCCGCCCTGCAGACGCCGGTCAAGGCCCTGCTCTCGGAGGAGGACCCCAGCGACGCGGAGTCTCCCGCGATGATCGCGAGCGCCATCGAGTTGGTGCTCGAGGGGCTCCACCTGTCGAAGCGACTCAACAAGGACGGCGGCGGCAGCAAGTCGCAGTTCCGCAGCCGCAGTTAGGACGACGACGCCGCGTCGGCGAAGGTCGTCGCCGCGGGCCGGCGTGACCGGTCCCGGCGCAGCAGCCCGCGGGGAGCCTCGAAGCC
>JBDQKM010000099.1:0-12941 GCA_040263275.1 Acidimicrobiales bacterium | reverse complement strand
TGACCGACGACGCAACCCCCGACTCCCGGCCCCGACCCGAGGAAGGACCCCCGGCGACTTCCCGGCGTCCGCTCTCCCGGCGCACGTTCATCGGCGCGGCCGGCGGTGTGGCCGGCGCGGCCGCGGTGGGCGGCGGCGTGTGGGCGACACTGATCCGCGACCGGGTCGACGAGTCGGCCGGTCGGGTGGCAGCGACCACCACGACCTCGGCGATGCCCGGCACCACGACGACGTTGGGCCCCACCGGCGGGGTGCCCCTCGACCAGCGGGTCCTGGTCATCGTCGAGATGGCAGGGGGCAACGATGCGCTCAACACGCTGGTCTCGAGCGACGGCCGCTATCGCGACAACCGGCCCCAGCTCGCCATCCCCGAAGCCGAGCTCCTCGCCCTGCCCGGTACCGACTTCTCGTTGCATCCGTCGCTGGCCGGACTCGTCCCGCTCTGGGAGGGGGGCACGTTGGCGGCCGTCGCCGGCAGCGGTATGGCCCAGCAGAGCCGATCGCACTTCAAGGCGATGGACACCTGGTGGTCGGCCGTGCCCGGCGCCGCGTCGCAGACCGGCTGGCTCGGCCGGTGGCTCGACGCCACGCTCGAGGGCGAGAACGACCCGTTGCGGGCGATCGCCCTGGGGGGAGGGAGCCCGGCCCTGGTCGGCACCCGCACGCTCGCCACCGTCGTGCGCTCGCCGGCCACCTTCTCCCTGCAGACCGCCGAGGGCAGCGACAACGACGCGATCGTCGAGGCGTTCCTCTCGACGGCAGAACCGCTCTCCGGTCAGCCGGAGCTCGCCGCGGCCCAGTACGCCATCCCCTCGACGCTGTCGGCCGTCGAGCTCCTCGCCTCCGTCTCCGGTGGCACCGACGAGGAGTTCAGCCTCGCCAACGACGTCAACACCGTGACCGACCTGTTGCAGACCGCGGCCGGGATCATCGACCTCGACATCGGCACGCGGGTGATCACCGTCGGCATCGGCGGGTTCGACACCCACGCCAACCAGCTCGGGAACCACGCGAACCTGCTGGCCGACGTGGGTGACGGCATCGCCGCCTTCCTCGCCCGGCTCGAGGCCGACGGCAACGCCGACAAGGTGATGCTGGTGACCACGTCGGAGTTCGGCCGCCGGGTCGCCGAGAACGGCTCGCTCGGCACCGACCACGGCCAGGGCGGATGCCAGTTCGTGGTCGGCCCCGATGTCGTCGGCGGTCAGCTCGTCGGTGGTTACGACTTCGACGCCCTGACGTTGGGGGACATCCCCGCCGTCATCGACACGCGGTCGGTCTACTCGGCGGCCCTCGACTGGCTGGGCGGCCCGACCGACGAGATCCTCGGCGGATCCCACGAGCGGTTGGGTCTGCTCTCGGCCTGACCTCAGGGCCTGTCGTATCCGAGGAACTCGTCGTCGCTCTCGCGACCTCTGAGGATCCGCAAGGCGGTGACCGTGCCGGGCGTGCGGACGGGAACCGACAGGACCGCGATGGTGAGACCGCGGATCGGGAACCGTGCCCACAGGCTGGTGTCGATGCGCACGTCGCGAACCGCGGTCACGCGGTACTCGTCGCCGACATCGAGGAACTCCTCGTTGCCGTCGACCCCAGGGTTCGTCGCACGGGCCGCCGAATCGATCAGGTCTGCAGCGGCAGGGTGACCTGCCCGAGCCCCTCGATCTCGGCGTGCCAGTCGTCGGGCTCGTCGAAGGGGAAGAGCACGAACTTCGACGCGCCGACCGACAGGTACTCCTTCACCAGGGTCACGATCCGGTCCCGGCTGGTGGCGACCACGTCTCGTGGATCGGCGTCGGGCTTCCGGGCGGCCACCACGGCCTGGAGCGCCTCGGGCACGTCGCGCTCCCCGTCACCGGTGAGGTAGGGGATCAGCACGCCGTAGTGCTCGGGATCCATCGTCCGACCGGCCTCGGTCGCCGCCTCTTCGATGACGGCGATGCCCTCGGCGACATGGTGCGGGGTGGTGAACGAGGCGAGCCATCCGTCGGCCAGTCGACCCGTGCGACGGAGCTCGGACGGTGCCTGTCCGCCGAGCCACACCTCCAGCGGGTCCTGGACGGGCTTGGGCAGCACCCGGGCGCCCCTCACGGTGAAACGCTCGCCCTCGTGGTCGACCTCGTCCTCGGCCCAGAGTCGCCGCATCAGCGGCATGGCTTCCTCGATCCAGGGTGCCCGCTCCTTGCGGTCGACCTGGAAGGCCTGGTGCTCGGCGGTGTTGGCGATGCCGAGCCCGAAGGCCGGGTGGCACCGGCCGCCGCTGACCACGTCGAGGCTGGCCAGCATCTTCGCCATGAGGACCGGGTTGCGGCCGGGCACGACCGACACGGCCGAGCCGAACTTCAGCCGCGAGGCACGGCCGGCCACGTACGACATCGCCACGATCGGGTCGAGTTGCGGGCTGTTCACCCGCTCGGGAAACCAGAGCGAGTCGTAGCCCAGCCGGTCGAGGTCGTCGACGACCGAGCCGAATCCGTCGGGTTGCGCGAACAGCGCCGGTGCCGCTCCGATGCCGTAGCCGATCCTGGTGTGCATGCCGTCAGCGTGGCACATGGTCCCGTCGGCGGCGGGTCTCGGGCAGAGTGTCGGGGTGACCGAGGGGTTCCAGCTGAGAGGGGTGCGGGTCGAGGGAGTGGCCCGGCCGCGGCTCGACGGCATCGATCTCGACCTGCCCCTCGACGGGATCACGGTCGTGGCCGGCGCCTCGGGCTCGGGCAAGAGCACCCTGCTCCGACTGCTGAACCGGCTCGATGTGGCCGACGCGGGCACGATCACCTGGCGCGGCACGCCGCTCGAGGAGACCGACGTGCTCCTGCATCGGCGGGAGGTCGGCATGGTCTTCCAGCGCCCGACGGTGGCCCCGGGCAGCGTCATCGACAACCTGCGACTGGCGGCGATGGATCTCGACGAGGAGAGCGCCACCGACCTGTGTCTGCTCGTGGATCTCGAGCCGTCGTTCCTCGATCGCGACGCGAGCGAGTTGTCGGGGGGCGAGAAGCAGCGGGTCTGTCTGGCCCGCACGATCGCGACCGGGCCCGCCGTGATCCTGGCCGACGAACCGACCTCGTCGCTCGACCCGGCTGCGACCGAGGTGATCGAGAACCTGGCGTTGCGTCTCGCCCACCCCGAGAGCCCCATGCCCGTGGGGTGGGTGTGGGTGTCGCACGACCCGGGCCAGCTCCGGCGGCTGGCCGACCGGGTGGTGGTGCTCGGCGAGGGACGGGTACTGGCCGAGGGCAACGCTCTCGACCTGGTGAGCCACGGGGACGCCGACGTGCGCCGAGCGGTGGGAGCGGAGCGATGAACGAACCACTGGCCGACATCGGCCTCGTCGGCCTGGCCATCTCCGGCATCCTCATCGGGGTCGCCCTGGTCCTGTCGCTCGTGCGTCGCCTCGGGCTGGAGAAGGACCTGTTCATCGCGGCCGTGCGGGCCCTCGTGCAGCTGCTCGTCGTCGGCCTCGCCCTGCGGATCGTGGTCGACGACGACGATCCGCTGGTCTTCACCTGGATCTGGGTCGCCTTCATGGCCGTCGTGGCCGCGTGGACCGTCCGGCGCCGGGCGCCCGAGGTGCCCAACGTGATCCCGCTCTCGCTGGTCGCTTTCACCGCGGCCGCGATCGTCAGCCTGGGGGTCCTGTTCGGTCTGGGCGTCTTCGAGCCGACCGGCCGGGCCATCGTCCCGATCGCCGGGATGATGGTCGGCAACTCGATGACCGCGACCGTCGTGGTCGCCCGCCGGATCGTGGCCGAGGCCAACGACCATCGTGACCTCATCGAGGCCCGGCTCGCCCTGGGTCTGTCATCACAGGACGCCTTCGCCCCGCACCTGCGCGCT
Source organism: Acidimicrobiales bacterium (assembly GCA_040263275.1). Classification (GTDB taxonomy): domain Bacteria; phylum Actinomycetota; class Acidimicrobiia; order Acidimicrobiales; family Aldehydirespiratoraceae; genus JAJRXC01. The sequence goes on along the minus strand of JBDQKM010000099.1, from coordinate 9,104 downwards.
GCGCTGCGGACGGGCCTGATCCCGCAGATCGAGACGACCAAGACCGTCGGCCTCATCGCCCTCCCGGGCGCGATGACCGGGCTCATCCTCGCCGGTGTGGAGCCGGTCGAAGCCGTACGGGTCCAGGTGGCGGTGATGTACCTCGTGCTCGGGTCGGTCTCGACCACGGCCGCCGTGATGGCCATCGGCCTGACCCGCGGCCTCTTCACCAGCGACCATCGGCTTCTCCCGCTGGGCTCCCTATCCTCGCCGCAGTGAGCGACGCGATATTCGTACCCGACGGTGATGTGCTGATTCCCCAGCCCACGGCGGCCGGACCCTGGTTCCCCGGCGTGCAACACGGCGGGGCGGTGACCGGGCTGATGGCCCGAGCGATCGAGCAGGCGCCCGCCGCGCAGCCGATGATGCTGACCCGCATGTCTGTCGACATGAGCCGCAAGGTGCCGATGGGGCCGACCCGGGTCACGGCCCGGGTGCTGCGCGACGGCCGGCGGGTGCAGTCGCTCGCCTGCGACTACGAGGTCGACGGTGAGATCGTCGGGCGGGCCACGGCGATGCGCATCCGCATCGACGACTCGGTCGTGGCCGACGACCAGGTGCCCGAACCGTGGCCGGAGGACGAACCCCCGCCCGGGCCCGAAGGCATCCCCGACATCGAGATCACGGTCCACGGCCGAGATTTCGTCCACAACTTCACGATGCGCCGCCAGGAGGACGTCCCCGGGCGTTCGATCAGCTGGTTGCGGCTCAACGTGCCCTTCGTGGCGGGTGAGCCCACGAGCCAGATGACGTTCGCGGCGGCTGCGGCCGACATGATCGCGAGCGCCGGCAGCATCATGGACTTCGACAAGTACCTCTCGGTCAACCCCGATCTGAGCATGCAGTTCCACCGGGTGCCCGCGGGTGACTGGATCGGCCAACGCTCGCTGGTGCGGGTGTCGCCGCGGGGATTCGGCTCGACCGACGCCCAGTTGTTCGACGCCACGGGCTCGATCGGGCGCTCGATGAAGAGCCTCTTGATCGACCCGCGCTGACGGTCCGGCTACGTTCGGCGCCCATGGCTCGTTCCACATCCCGATCGACCGACAGGCCCAACGTCGTCCTTGTCAACTGCGACGATCTCGGCTACGGCGACCTCGCCTGCTACGGGTCGGAGGTCCACGACACGCCCGTGCTCGACCAGCTCGCGACCGACGGGATACGGCTCACCGACTTCTATGTCGCCTCGCCGGTTTGCACGCCCTCCCGCGGCGCCTTGATGACCGGGTGCTACCCCTCGCGGTTCGGATTCGATTCGTTCGACGGCATGCACGTCCTGTTCCCCGGGATGCGATTCGGGCTCGCCCCGAGCGAGATCACGATCGCGCGGATGCTGAAGGACGCGGGCTACGCCACCCAGATGGTGGGGAAGTGGCACTGCGGTGACCAGACCGACTTCCTCCCGACCAACCACGGCTTCGACTCCTGGTACGGCCTGCCCTACAGCAACGACATGGGCCGCCAGGGTGACGGCATGCCCGAGGGCATGGCCGACTTCATGGAGAGCAACTTCCGGATCGCGATCCAGGACGGCGACTATCCGCCGCTGCCGCTGATGCTCGACGACACGGTCCAGGAGGAGCAGCCCGACCAGGCCGCGCTCACCGAGCGCTACCTTCAGGAGTCGCTGCGGTTCATGCGCGAGAAAAGGGACGAGCCCTTCTTCCTCTACTTCGCCCACATGTACGTCCACCTGCCCATCTACGTGCAGGACCGCTTCCAGCGGGAGTCACGCAACGGCTCCTACGGGGCTGCGGTGCGCTGCATCGACTGGGCGCTCGACGTGTTGCTGCACGAGCTCGATGCGCTGGGGCTGACCGACGACACGGTGGTGATCTTCACCAGCGACAACGGCGCCCTGGCCCGCCCGGGGGAGGGGAGCAACCTCCCGCTGCGGGCAACGAAGGGCACCACGTGGGAAGGCGGTCAGCGAGTGCCCTGCATCGTGCGATGGCCGGGCCGGGTCCCGGCCGGGTCCACCTCCGATGCCGTGGCGACGGCCATGGACTTCCTGCCGACGTTCGCGGAGTGGTGTGGCGGGTCAGTGCCCGACGACCGGACGATCGACGGGCGCAGCCTGGCGCCACTCCTGGAAGGCCGTGAGGAGTCGTCGCCCCACGAGGCCTTCTTCTACTACCAGGGGGCCAATCTGGAGGCGGTGCGGGTCGGCAAGTGGAAGCTCCACGTCGCCAAGTCCGGATGGCACGAAGAGCAGAGCCCGGACATGACCGAGCTCTACGACCTCGAGACCGATGTCGGCGAGACCGACGACGTGTCCGCTGATCACCCCGACGTGGTGGTCGAGCTGCAGGCCCACATCGACCGGGCGAGGGCTGATCTGGGCGACGGCCTGACCGAGACGACCGGTGCCGATGTGCGCCCCGTCGGTGAAGTGGACGATGCCGTGCCGCTGACCGTCTGGAACCCCGAGCATCCCTACTACATCGCCGCCTACGACCTCGGCGACCGGGGCTGACTGTCATACGCCCTCACTAGTTTCGGGGTATGGCTCTGGCGGAGTTGGATGATCTGAGCGAAGCGATGCGGCTGGCGGCGAAGGTCGACTACGCGTGCCTGCCGGGGGCCGAGGTCGAGGCGTCGGCGGAGACAGTGCAGCAGTTGAAGGCGCAGCTCGCGGCGCTGGAGGCCGAGGTGGTCGGGGCCTACGACGCCTCGATGCAGTGGGCGGCGGGGCAGCACCGTTCGGTCAAGGTGGCGTTGCGGCATCGATGCCGGATGCATGGTGGTGAGGCTTCGTCGGTGGTATCGCTGGCGCGGGCCTTGCGGTCGATGCCGGGCACCGAGCTGGCGTTGGCCGATGGGGTCATCACCACGAACCACGCCCGGCGTCTGGCGAAGGCGGCGACGCGCCCCGAGTTCACCGACGCGGAGTCGTTCCTCCTCACCAAGGCGGGGTCGCTGTCGTTCCGTGACTTCGAGCGGGCGGTGGCCTACTGGGAGCAGGTGGTCGACGAGACCCGCCGAGGCGACGACCCGGAGCCGCCCGACCCCCGCGAGGTCAACCGCGAGGCGCACGTGTCGAAGACGCTGGCCGACATGACCCGGGTCGATGCGTGGCTGGATCCGGTCGGTGGCGCCGCCTTCCGCGAGACGCTGCGCCGCATCGAGACCGAACTGTTCGAGGCCGACTGGGCCCACGCCAAGGCCGAATACGGCGATGCCGTGACCGTCGATCGGCTGTGGCGCACCCCCGCCCAGCGTCGGGCCGATGCGCTGGTCGAGATGGGGGTCCGGGCGTCCACCGCTCCCGTCGGAGGGACCCCGCCGCGGCCGTCGGTGATCATCCATGCCGACATCGACACGTTCACGATGGCGTTGTCGAACTATCTGGGCGTCGAGGGCCCGTAACCGGTGGGTGGGGTCGAGCGGCTGTGCGAGCTCGACGACGGCACGGTCATCTCACCCACACAGATGATCGAGCAGGCGTTGGTCGGCCACGTGCGTCGGCTCGTCTTCGAGTCACCCGGAGTGATCCTCGACTACGGCCGCCGTCAGCGGCTGTTCACCGGTGCGCTGCGCGAGGCCGTCTGCGCCCGCGACCGGGTCTGCGACCACGACGGTTGCGAGATTCCCGCCCGACAGTGCGAGATCGACCATGTCGTCGATTGGGAAGCCGGGGGCCACACCAGCCATCGCAACGGCAAGGCCCGGTGCAGCTTCCACCACCGAAACTGGAAACCGAGACCCGGCTAACGTCGCCGGATGCTGGATTCCCCCTGGTCAGGCGATGCCTGTTCGCTCGTCGATGCGTTTCGTTCAGGCGAACGGTCCCCGGTGGAAGAACTCGAGGCGTCGCTGGCCGCGATCGAGCGGAGCGATCTCAACGCGTTCGCGCATCTCGACCCCGAGGGAGCCCGGGCGGCGGCTGCGGCGGCGGACGTCTCCCTGCCCTTTGGAGGGGTGCCGTTCGGGATCAAGGAACTCGAGCAGGTGAAGGGCTGGCCCTACACGGAAGCGTCGTTGATCTTCAAGGATCGGATCGGGGCCTACGACACCACCATGGTCACGAGGTTGAAGGCGGCAGGAGTCGTCCCGGTCGGGTCGACGACGGCCAGCGAGTTCGGCGGGCTCAACGTCAGCGTCACCAAGATCAACGGGGTCACCGGCAATGCCTGGGACCCGACGCGCAGCGCCGGCGGGTCGTCCGGCGGCAGCGCCAGCGCCGTGGCCGGCGGACTCGTCTCGCTGGCCTGCGGAGGCGACGGCGGCGGCTCGATCCGCATCCCGGCGGGCTACAACGGTCTGCTCGGGATGAAGGGCACCTACGGGCGCATTCCTCGCGGCCCGCACACCTCCCTCAACCCGCACACGGTCGTCCTCGGGTGCCTCGCCCGATCGGTGCGCGACGCGGCCCGCTACTACGACGTCGCCGCCGGGCACGATGCCCACGATCCGACGAGCCTTCCCGCCACCGAGGGATGGGAGCGCGACCTCGGCAGCCATGATCTGCGGGGTCGACGCGTCGTGATCGACCCGACCCTCGGTGGTGTGGCGGTCGACGACGCCGCTCGGGCCGTCGTCGAGGACGCGGCCGCACAGCTCGTTGCCGAGCTCGGACTGATCAGGGTCGACCTGCCCGTCGAGATCCCCCGTATGGGCGGCGAGTGGATGATCGGCAACATCAGCAGCCTCTACGGCGAGATCGAGCATCTCTGGCCCGGGTGCGCGTCCGATCTCACCGATGAGCTGCGGGTCGGCATCCAGCTCTCGGAGAACCTGCTCAACATGCGGGTCGCGGCGGCCGCCGAGATGGCCCGCCGCGAGGCGAACGAAGCGATGGCCACCCTCTTCGACGAGGTCGACTTCGTGATCACGTCGACCAACCCCGGCCCCGCGTTCGCAGCGGACGCGGGGATGAGCAGCGACGCCACGACCTTCATCGACTACGCACGGGGCAGCCGCCTGGTGCAGGGGCTGTTCAGCGGCGTGCTCAAGACGGCGCGTGCCGTGAGCGGAATTGCCCCGTCGCTGCCCCGGCGGTTGCTGGCCGCCGGCACCAGCAGCTCGCCCGAGCTCCTCGACATGGGTGCGCTCACGATCCCGGCCAACCTGTTCGGCAACCCGGCCGTGTCGATCCCGGCCGGCGCCGTCGACGGGCTTCCGGTCGGGCTGCAGGTGCTCGGGCGGCACCACCACGACGCACTGCTGCTCGACCTGGCGCTCCATGTCGAGCGGGAGCGGCCGTGGCCCCTCGTCGCGACGAGAGCTCTAGGCTGACCGGGTGCCGATCCACGTCCTGACGCTGCAGTGCCCCGACCGCAAGGGCATCGTTGCCGCCATCTCCAGCGCGCTGGTCGGCCTCGACGCCAACATCCTCCAGAACGCCGAGTACAGGGACGCCGTCACCGCGACCTTCTGTATCCGGACCCGCTTCGAGGCGCCGATCGAGGACTCGGCGGAGGTCGCCGACCGTCTGGCCGACGCCGCGTCGAATGTCGGTGGCGTGCTGCGTGTCCGCCGGGAGGACGAGCGGCGGCGGGCGTTGATCATGGTGTCGAAGTTCGATCACTGCCTCCTCGACCTGCTCTATCGCCACCGCAGCGGTGACCTTCCGATCGACATCCCGATGGTGGTCTCGAACCACCCCGACCTCCGCGAGCTGGTCGAGAGTCACGGCATCGCCTACGAGCACATCCCCGTCACGGTCGACACCAAGCCCGAGGCCGAGCGCGCCCTGGTCGATCTCGTGGAACGCCTCGAGATCGACGCGGTGGTGCTCGCCCGCTACATGCAGGTGCTCAGTGACGACTTCTGCGGTCGCTACCCGGCCCGGATCATCAACATCCACCACTCGTTCCTGCCGGGGTTCAAGGGGGCCAAGCCCTACCACCAGGCGTGGGAGCGGGGCGTGAAGCTCACCGGGGCGACCGCCCACTTCGTGACCGCCGATCTCGACGAGGGCCCGATCATCGGGCAGGACGTCGAGGCGGTCAGCCATCGCCACACGCCGGAGCAGATGGTGGCCCGCGGCCGCGACGTCGAACGGCGGGTGCTGTCAGAGGCGGTCACCGCCTTCGCGGAAGACCGGATCTTCCTCCTCGACAACGCCCGCACCGTGGTATTCGAGTGAGCAGGGTGTTCGAGTGAGCAGGGTGTTCGACTAGCGGAGCTTCACCGGAGTGGTGACTTCTGCGTAGAAGTCGTTGCCCTTGTCGTCGACCACGATGAAGGCGGGGAAGTCCTCGACCTCGATCTTCCACACGGCTTCCATGCCGAGCTCGGGAAACTCGAGGACTTCGACGCTGCGGATGGAGTCCTTGGCGAGGCGGGCCGCGGGGCCGCCGATCGACCCGAGGTAGAAGCCCCCGTGGGTGGCGCAGGCCTCGGTCACCTGGCGGGAGCGATTGCCCTTGGCCAGCATGACCATCGAGCCGCCGGCTGCCTGGAACTGTTCGACATAGGAGTCCATGCGTCCGGCGGTGGTCGGTCCGAACGAGCCGGAGGCGTACCCCTCGGGGGTCTTGGCCGGTCCCGCGTAGTAGATGGCGTGATCGCGCAGGTACTGCGGCATCGGCTCGCCGGCATCGAGCATGTCCTTGATCTTGGCGTGGGCGATGTCGCGGCCGACCACCAGGGTGCCCGTGAGCGACAGCCGGGTCTTCACCGGGTACTGGCTCAACTGGTTGCGGATGGCGTCCATCGGCTGGTCGAGGTCGACCTCGATGACCTCGGTCGAGAGATCGTCGGCCGTGGCCTCGGGCAGGAACCGGGCCGGGTCGGTCTCGAGCTGTTCGAGGAACACGCCCTCGGCGGTGATCTTGGCCCGGGCCTGCCGGTCGGCCGAGCACGAGACGGCGATGCCGACGGGGTTGGAGGCGCCATGGCGGGGGAGCCGGATCACCCGCACGTCGTGGCAGAAGTACTTGCCGCCGAACTGGGCTCCGATTCCGAACTCGCGGGTCTGGTCGAGGATCTTCGCTTCCCATTCGAGATCGCGATAGCCGTGGCCGGTCGCGGCGTCGCCGGTGGTGGGCAGGCTGTCGAGATAGTGGGCCGATGCCAGTTTCGCCGTCTTGAGGTTGAACTCGGCCGACGTGCCGCCCACGACGAGGGCGAGGTGGTAGGGCGGGCAGGCCGAGGTGCCGATCGCTCGGAGCGACTCGTCGAGGAAGTCGACGAGCGACTCCTCGTTGAGGAGCGCCTTGGTCTTCTGGAACAGGAACGACTTGTTGGCCGAACCGCCGCCCTTCGCCATGAAGAGGAACTCGTAGGCCGCGCCGGGCTTCGTGTAGAGCTCGATCTGGGCGGGCAGGTTGTTGCCCGTGTTCTTCTCCTCGAACATCGACAGGGGAGCGAGCTGCGAGTAGCGGAGGTTGGTCTGGGTGTAGGTGTCGTAGATGCCCTTCGAGATCCACTCGGCATCGTCGGCCAGGGTAAGGACCTGGTCGCCCTTCTTGCCCATGACGATCGCGGTGCCCGTGTCCTGACACATCGGCAGAACGCCGGCGGCGGCGATGTTGGCGTTGCGCAGCAGCTCCGTCGCGACGAACACGTCGTTGGGCGATGCCTCCGGGTCGACGAGGATCGACGCGAGTTGTTCGAGGTGCTCGGTGCGCAGATAGTGCGAGATGTCGTGCATCGCCTCGCGGGTCAGCAGTTGGATCGTCGCGGGCTCGACCTTGAGCAACGTCGTGCCGTCGACCTCGACCGTCGAGACCCCCTCGGTGGTGAGGAGTCGGTAGTCGGTGGTGTCGGGGCCCACAGGGAGCAGGTCGGAGTAGGCGAACTCGGTCATGGCATCACGGTACCGGTCGCTACGCTGCAGTCGTGAGCCGGGACGGAGATGCCCAGGCGCGGGCCGAGCAGACCATCGATCGCATCGCCCACGCCTTCAACCCCGTGGAGTGGAAGGGGCGCTCGCTGGCGATCGCGATCGTCGTCTTCGTGCTCGTCGCGTCGCTCACGGTCGTGCAACGCGCCCTCCTCGCCGACAGCGCGATGGGTTGGGTGTTCACCGCCGTCCATGCCGCGATCGTGCTCGCGGTGGTCCCGCTCCTGACGATCCGTACCGTGCGCGAATGGCGGGCCGCCCGAGCCCTGGCCGGGCACGACGACTAGCCGATCAGGAGAGCGGTGTGCCCGAGAAGGCGACCGGATCCCCGGTGGCGGGGATCGACGGACGGCTCCAATGGGCGAGGTCGGCAACGGTTTCCGCCACCTCGCGCCACTCGTCGGGGTCCCAGCCTTCGGCCTTGGCGATCACCTGACCGTCCTGGCGGATCAGCGCGAACGCCGGGGCCTGTTCGATCCCGAGGCTCTTGACGAGTGCACCGGACGGGTCGGCGAACGCGAGCATTTCGTCGGCGTAGGGGCCCAGGAAGCGCTTGGCGTCGTCGACGGAGCAGGTGAGGATCCAGCAGTTCCGGCAGCCGGCATCGGCGAAGTGGCCGAGGATGCGCTTCGAGGTGTCGAGGAGCCAGGCACTCTCGTGCGTGAACGGATCGAGAACCACCGGAACCAGCGGGAAGGTGGTCAGCCAGTCGCTCAGCGGACGGGCATCGCCGTCGAGGGGCTGGAGATCGAGGTCGAGAGCAGCGGTCACCACGGACGTGAAAGCTAGCGCAGCAGGCGCGCAACGGGTCACATCGGGGGCGATACGATCGTTCACGTGCACCCGATCGAGCGACTTCGCTACGTGGCGCGTGCCGGCGACGCCCCCACCGCACCGCTGGTCCGTGAGGCCGCGATCGCGTTGGCATCGTTCGCCCACGACCCCGTGGAGCTCGTGATCGCGTGCCGCCAGCTGATCGAGCGACGTCCGACCTCGGGTCCGCTGCTGTGGGTCGCGGCGCGAATGGTGACCGGCACCGACCCGGGCACCGAGGCGTGGGAGGCCGTCGAAGCCCTCGAGCGTGACACGACGGCCAGGGAACTCGCCCACGCCCTGCCCGCCGATTCGACGGTTCTCGTGATCGGGGCCTCGGAGATCTGCGGTGAAGCCGTCCTGCAACGTCCCGACGTCGAGGTGCTGATCGCCGACACGGTCGGGGAGGGCTATGGCCTCGTCCGTCAGCTCGAAGCCCGTGACCATGCCGCCGTCGACG
>JBDQKM010000098.1:0-13025 GCA_040263275.1 Acidimicrobiales bacterium | reverse complement strand
GTGGGCCGGCGCCGGCAATGTCGGCGACGAACTCCTGACCCGCGCGGTGGCGGCAGTACTTCGGAGCCAGGGCGCCGAGCCGGTCGTGGCGTCACGCGACCCGGAGGCGACGACGCGACTGCACGGGCTGGATGCGGTGCCGTGGGGGCGTCGCGGCCGCACCCACCTCGACCGGATCGACGGAGTCTGCCTCGGCCCTGGAGGGATCCTGCAGGACTCATCCAGCCTGTGGAGCCTTCCCTCGCACCTGGCCGTCCCGCTGCGGGCACGGCGGATGGGGATCCCCGTGGCCGCGGTCGGCGTGGGGGCCGAGCCCCTTCGGCGGGCGTCCTCTGGGTGGATGCTGCGGCGAGCCCTGGCCGGCCGGGAGGTGGTGACCCGCGACGACGCGTCGTCGGCCGCGCTGGCCGCGGTGGGGGTCGACGCTCGCACCGGTGCCGACCTGGTCTTCGGTCTCGACTTCGACCTGTCGCAGCCCGGGAGCGAACGGCCCGAGATCGTGGTGAGCGTGGGTGGATCGGTGCGCCCAGGCCTCGTCGCGCCGGCGTCGCGCCGGATCGAGCCGGCGCCCGCAGCCGAGATCGCGACGGCGCTCGACCGGCTGGCGGCAGCGCTCGATGCCACCGTCGTCCTCACCCGATTCCGGGGCGAGCGTGACGCGGCCGCCGCTGGAGAGCTGGCCGAGCGCCTCGAGGCCGAAGCCGTCGTGCTGCCCGCCGATGTCGACGAGCACGTGCGGCGGGTGGCCGGGGCCCGGCTGGTCGTGAGTTCCCGCTACCACCCCGTGGTGCTCGCGGCTCGGGCCGGGGTGCCGGCGGTGGTGGTCTCCGACCAGGCCAAGGTGGCGTCCCTGGTACAGCAGCTCGATCGGCCCGGGATCACCCGGGTCGGGTCGTGGACCGAGGCCGGAGGGCTCCGCCCCGGACCCCGCAACGTCGACGTTCGGCTGCCGCTGGCGATCTCCGACGGGGTCACCCGGGCGCACGACGCGCTGGCTGCGCTCGTGGCAGCGGCCCGTGCTGCTCGCGGTGGGTGAGCGCTCGGTTACCATCAGGGAGGCCCCCCGAGGGTTCGAGGCGTCGATGCAGACACAGCAAACCCCCACGAAGCGGCTGCCCGACACGGGCGAGGCACTGGTGATCCGTCAACTCCGGCGACACGGGTTCCGCTATCTCCATGTCATCGACGCGGTCACGCTCTACGCCTTGATGCTCGGCATCACGTTCGCTCGGTTCGGGACGGATTGGCCCACCTACGCACGGTCCCACTACCTCATCGGGTTCGGGGTGGCGACCGCGATCCACATGACCATCTACTACTTCGGTGGGATGTACGAGTACGAGCAGCGGCTCGGCCTGCCGCCCTGGCTGCCGAAGGTCTCCCTGCTGACCTCGCTCGCCGTGCTGGCCAGCGCCGCAGTGGGACTCGCAGCCGAGCGCTACCTGATGCCGCGCGGCAACCTGGTCGCCCTCCTCGGTCTGGCGACGATCGCCATCACCTCCAGCCGATGGGTGGCCCGTCGCCTCCGGTCCCGGCGCTTCGGGTCCTCACGGATCCTGCTCGTGGGCAACCCCGACGACATCGAGCTGGCCCGGTCCCATCTCGCCGAATCCGGTGGCGACGCAACGGTCGTCGGCCAGACAGCGGCGGCCGAAGGCCTGGTCAACGAGGTCGCCCGGGTCGGCGCGACCGATGTCTTGTGGCTCAGCGGCGACTCGCTCGACCTCGTCTACCCGGACCCGCTGGGCGCCCTCGCCAAGCGCAAGATCGGCGTCTTCTACCGGATCACCCCGTCCGACACCCTCCTCGGGCTGCAGCGCAGTCGGCAGATCGCCGGGATGCCGTTCGTGTCGCTACGGGCCCACGCGGTGCCGAGCTACCGACTGCGGCTGAAGCGCCTGCTCGAACTGGGCGTGCTGGTCGTGCTCGCACCGATCCTCGTGGTGCTGGTACCCGCAACGGCGCTCTACGTGCGGCTCCGCGTGGGCAAGGGGATCCTCTACCGCCAGGAGCGGGTGGGTCGCCACGCGAAGCCGTTCACGATGGTGAAGTACCGCTCGATGCGTACCGACGCCGAGGTCGACAGCGGCGCGGTGCTGGCCGATGCCGACGATCCTCGGGTGGTGCCCGGCATGCGGTGGATGCGCGAGAGCCGGCTCGACGAGCTGCCGCAGCTGTGGAACGTGCTGAAGGGCGAGATGTCCATCGTCGGGCCCCGTCCGGAGCGGCCCGAGTTCGTCGCCGGGCTGGAGGAACTCATCCCTGGCTACGGCCGTCGCCACGACCTTCCCCCGGGCATCACCGGGCTCGCCCAGATCCGGGGCCACTACCAGACCGATCCGGGCTACAAGCTGGGCCACGACCTGCAGTACGTCGTGAACTGGTCGCCGGTGCTCGACCTGCAGATCATGGCCGAGACGGTGCTGGTCATGCTCCGGCGGTCCGCCCGGTGACCGCCGACTTCCACGACCACACGGCGCCCGCGGTCGACGTCGTCATCCCCGCGCTCGACGCGGCCTCCACGCTCGATGCGTGCCTCGACGCGGTCCTCGACCAGGACTACGACGGCTCGATCGGGGTGACCGTGGCCGTCGGGCCCGGTCGCGACGCAACCTGGGAGATCGCCGAGGCCCGCGCCGCGGCCGATTCCCGTGTCGTGGTCGTCGCGAACCCCACGGGCCGCACGCCGGTGGGTCTCAACCTGGCGACGGCGAAGGGCTCGGCGACGATCGTGGCCCGTGTCGATGCCCAGAGCATCCTGCCGCCCCGCTACCTGCGCCGGGCCGTCGAGACGCTCCGGCGCACCGGCGCGGCCAATGTGGGCGGGGTGCAACGCCCCGTCGGCGACGACGGCCTGCAGCGGGTCATCGCCGTCGGTATGTGTTCGCCGTTCGGGGCCGGTCCGGCCCGGTTCCGTCGCGACGGCTACGAAGGGCCGACCGACACGGTCTATCTCGGGGTGTTCCGACGCGACGCGCTCGAGGCGGTGGGCGGTTTCGACGAGACGCTCGATCGCAACCAGGACTACGAGCTCAACTGGCGCCTGCGCGACGCCGGTCATCAGGTCTGGCTCGATCCGGCCCTGGTGGTGACCTATCGGCCCCGCGCGACCTTCCGCCGGCTGGCGTCGCAGTACTACCAGTACGGGGCCTGGAAGCGGCACGTGCTGACCCGCAACCCCCGGTCGCTCCAACCCCGCCAGACCGTGGCCCCACTACTCGTCATCGGTCTGGTCATCTCGGCGGTCGAACTGGTGCGCGGCCGTCTGCGGGGTCTGATGCTGCCTGCGGCCTACACCGGTGCCGCGCTGGTGGTCGCACGCGACGCCCGGCCCGATCTGCCTCGGAAGTCCGATCGTTATCTGTTGATGGCGGTGTTCGCGACCATGCACGTCGCCTGGGGGGCCGGCTTCCTCATCGGACGCGTCAATCGTGGGTCGTGAGGGTGTTGTCGCCCTTGTCGACATGGGCGAGATAGGCCTCGATGACGTCGGCGGGGTCGCCGACCTTCATCAGTCGGCCGTGATCGAGCCAGCCCAGCGTGTCACACAGCTCGGCCATGAGCTGCGTGTTGTGTGACACCAGAACGATGGTGGTGCCACCAGCTCGCAGCTTGTTCATGTGAGACATGCAGCGCCGCTGGAATTCCTCGTCGCCGACCGCGATCACCTCGTCGACGAGGAGGAGCTCGGGGTCGACATTGACGGCGACGGCGAAGCCGAGGCGGACGTACATGCCGCTCGAGTAGATCTTGACGGGCTCGTCGATGAACTCCCCGATGCCGCTGAACTCGATGATCTGGTCCATCGAGGCTGCCATGTGCTTGCGGCTCAGGCCGAGCATGGCCCCGTTGAGATAGACGTTCTCGCGACCGGTGAGGTCGGGATGGAAGCCCGACCCGAGCTCGAGGAGGGCCGACAGGCGTCCTTCGGACTCGATGGTGCCGGTCGTGGGACGATGGATGCCCGCCATGAGCCGCAGGAGTGTGGACTTGCCGCTGCCGTTGTGGCCGATGAGGCCGAAGAACGAGCCCGGTTCGATGTCGAGATCGATGTCGCGCAACACCCAGAAGTCGTCGGCATCGGACTTCTTGCCGATGCGGAGTATCGCTTCCTTGATCGAGCTGGGACGATTCCGTTCGAGCCGGAACTTCTTGGAGACCCCGTGGACTCTGATGGATCCGGCACTCATGGTTCCTCGCTGATGGCCATGCTCTGATCGCGGAAGTAGATCCAGCCGATCGAGAACGTGATGACGCCCCATGCGGTCGCCGCGAGCAACCGGTTCCACTGTGGCACTTCGAGGAAGTACATCGCGTCGCGTGCGATCTCCACGAACAGCGCCGGCGGATTCCAGTCGAGGAGGACCCGGATGATCCCGTCGACGTCGTTGTCGTCCAGCAGCTGCTGGGTGTAGACGATCGGTACGAGGAAGAACGAGACGTTGAGCAGGATGCCAATCAGGTACTGGGTGTCGCGGTAGCGAGCGTTGAAGACCGAGACGATGAAGCCCACCCCGAGACCGAAGAGCATCACCTGCACGAGGGCGACGAAGAGGAAGACGACCGTCCACGAGATGTTGGCGAGCACGATCATGATGGCGATCAGTACGACTGCTTCGAGCAGAGTCTGCACCGCATTGGCAACGGCGCCGCCGAGCAGGGCGGTCTCGGTCGGGAAGTAGATCTTCTTGCGGAGGTCGCTCACGCCGATCAACCAGCCCATCGATCCGTTGACTACGCCGGTGAAGACGCTCCACACGATCAGCCCGGTGAAGAGGTAGAGGCCGAAGTTCTCGGCATTGCCGTTGTCGGTCAGTGGCGCCTCAGCGCCGTAGACGACGCCGAAGACGAAGCCGTAGACCACGACCGTGGTGAGCGGGTTCATGAACGACCAGAACCAGCCGAGCAGACTGCGCTTGTAGCGCGCCTTCGATTCGCGTTCCGCGAAGTGGTAGATCAGCGACATGCTCTTGCGCACCGACGGCGAGAGCGTGGGGGAGAGCGTGAAAGACCGGGCCATGACCGGTCGGATCCTACCGATTCATCGTCGGTACGATGGAACGATGCGTCTGAGCCCGGCCCGCCCCGCCCTCGTCGCGCTCGGCCTGCTCGTCCTGACCAACGGGCCCGTGTTCTATGTCGCGAACCGGGTCCTCGACCGTGGACTCAGCTGGGAGGAGTCGTTCACACGGTCGGTGTTCGTCGCCCTGGCGGTCGCCGCCGTCGCCGCCGTCGCCCTCGACGGGCACCGCCTCGACGGACAGCGTCTCCGTCCGCCCAACCGGATCGCGGCCGCGGCCATCGTCGTCCTCAGTTGCTGGATCGTGGCGTCGAGCCTGTGGAGCCTGACCCCCGACATCACCCGCGGCCGAGCCCTCGTCTACGTGGGGTTGGCGGCCTTCGCCTGGATCGTCGCCGATCTGGAGTTCGCCGATTTCCGGCGCGCCCTCACCGCGGCCACCACGGTGGCGGTCGCCCTGAGCCTCATCGCCGTCGCGATGTCCGAGTCCATCGGGCTCGATCGCAACGACGACTGGCGGGGGGTGTTCACCAACCGCAACTCGCTGGCGCCGGTCGCCGGTGTGGCGATCATCCTCGGCATCAGCGCCACGGCGGCTGCACCGGATCGTCGGCGGGTGCTGGTCGCCGCCATTCCTGCGCTCAGCGGCGTGGCCATGATCGGCAGCGGAAGTCGCACGGCATGGGTGGCCCTGCTGGTGGCCGCTGGCCTGGCCCTGCTCATGGTCGCCACCCGCGCGCTGGCTCGTGAACGTGGCCCCGGCGTCTACCGCGTCGGCGCCGGCCTGGGGGTTCTCGGAGCGCTGGGCACGGTCGGCGCGTTGGCCGTGCTCTGGGGTGAGACCACCTTCGTCCAACGGCGGACGATCTGGAGCCTCGTGTGGGACCGCATCGTCGAACGGCCGATCCACGGCTACGGCTGGTTCAACGTCTGGAGCAACCCCGAGTTCACCGCCGATCACTATCTGCTGACCAGAGGGAGCGCCCACGGCAGCGTGCTCGAGGTGTGGCTCGGTCTCGGCATCATCGGCCTGGTGCCGTTCCTCGTGATCGTCGGCCTGGCCCTCCACGCCACGATCACCGCGGCGTGGCGGCGCCCGTCGGTGGAGACCTGGACCTGGCTCGCGCTGGTGCTGTTCCTCGTCATCGAGAACCTCACCGAGAGCTTCGTGCTGTGGTTCTCCTACAACTGGGTGCTGCTCATGGCCGCCGCGCTGCGATCCGACCTCGCGCGGCGTCGGCCGCCCGTCGGGCAAATGCCCGCGCCCAACGAGCCGGCGAGCGTGTGAGCTGATCGATCGTCGCCTCGGCGGTGGCGAGATCGGCTTCGTGGCGGCTCCGGCCGTCGACCACGAAGTGGGTGCCGGCGATGCGGCGGGCATCGCCGGCCGGGAGGAGCACGGGGAGCGCGGAGAGATGGTCGATGACCATCGCGTGGGCCCGCTCCCAGGTCGCGACCGTCTCGAGCGTGTCGGCGTTGCCCGAATCGAGACGGCGGTAGAGGGAGGTCGCGTCGGGAATCGAGACGACCCCGAGCACCATCGCGGCGCGCATCAGGAAGTCCCAGTCCTCGTAGACGGGGAGTTCATCGCTGAATCGCAGTCCGAGACGATCGATGACCAGCCGGGGGTAGGCGAGGGAGCAGATCGGGGTGAGGTTGAGGCTCATGTGCGCCAGGAGATCGAAGCGTTCCGGAAACGGACGTTCGATCGGACCGATCGGGCGGATGGGTTCGTCGCCGCCGTCGGAGGTCCAGGCCTGGCTGAGGGTCACCGCCCGGATGATGGCGGTGGGCGACCGGTCGATGGCGGCCGCGAATGCGCTCAGCCACCCGGGTTCGACGAGGTCGTCGTCGTCGAGCACACAGAAGTGGGTGCCGCTGACGTGGTCGAGGCCGACGTTCAACGGCGTCGAACGGCCTCCTCCCTGCACCGAGACGACCTCTGCCTGGTCACCGAGGTGCCGGTCGACGATCGGCCGCACGGTGTCGGCGACCTCCGGGTCGCCGTGGACCACCACGACGGTGTCGACCATGCGGAAGTCCTGGGCGGCGATCGCATCGAGGGCCTCGGCCAACGAGTTGGGGCGGCGGCCCTGGGTCCGCACGATCACGGTGAACGACGTGTCGGCCGGGGCGGGGTCGGTCACCGACTCCTGCCCGTAGGCCGCGAGGAGATGGTCGATGGGCGACGTCACGACGGCCTCGACAGCCGACGCCGGATCGTGCGGGCCACCCGCAGGACCGGGTTGCGGGCCAACTCGGCGTGGAGATCGGCGTTCGCCCGGTCGAGGTCGCGTTCGCGCTGCTCGAGTTCGGCGATGCGGTCGCGGAGCACCTCGGTGCGCCCGTTCGCCGCGAGCAGCCCGTCCCGCAGTCGCAGGATCTCCGCTCGCAGCACCGCGGCGTCGTCTGAGCCGATGGGATCGGGATCGTCGGCGACCGGCAGGTCATCGAATACGGGCACGTCGAGACGATAGGTCAGCGATGCGGGTTCGCGTGGCGCCCGCGGTGGACGCGCGAGACGAGGACCGGTCGACGGGCCTGCACGACCACGGGCGGGTCGTCGGGTCGTGGGGGTAGGTGGTCCGCGTTGCGGGCCAGGGCATGGGGATCGTCGGGACGGTGGTGAGCCGGGTGGTACCAGGGGTCGACGATCTCGCCCCACCGGTCGATCCAGCGGTCCCACTCGTCGGCCGAGATCTCGGGTGCGCGGGTGAGCGTCTCGTGGTGGACGAGGCGAGCCGCCGGTTCGATCACGACCCGGCCTCCGGTCCGACGCAGGCGAACGCAGAGGTCGACGTCGTTGAACGAGAGCGGGAACCCCACGGAGAGGCCCCCGACGGCGAGGAAATCGTCACGGCGGAGCATCATGCACGCCCCGGTGACGGCGATCACGTCGCGGGCGACGAGGCCGGCGTGGGGAGCGATGTCGTCGGGATCCCAGCCCACGAAGGGGTGGAGCGGACGGGCGTCGTCGAACACCATGCCGGCGTGTTGCACGGTGCCGTCCGGGTAGCGCAGCAGGGCCCCGACCGCCGACACGCTCGGATCGCCGAGATGGCGTGCCATGCGGGCGAGGAAACCGGGGCCGTCGGGCTCGGTGTCGTCGTTCAGCAGGAGCACGAGCGGTCGGGTGGCGTGGAGGACGCCGAGGTTGACCGCGGCGGAGAAGTTGAACGGACCGGCCGGTCGCCGCACGATCCGGCGCCCGGGGCCGGCCAGCGTGCCCGGGTCGCCGCGGAACTCGTCGCCGACGACGAGCACGAGCTCGACGGGATCGGGGAGGGGGCCCAGCCGATCGAGCAGGCGCTGGACCGCGGATGTTCCGTCGTCGAGCGACGCACCGGCGGTGGGGACGACGATGCTGACCCCCGGTGCCGTTGCGTCGGCGCGGTCGTGGTCGACGTCCACGCCCGCGAGGGCGAGATGGTCGCGAACCGTTGCCGGGTCGAGGGCCGGTGGTGGTCGGTCATGGCGCGAAACGACCGCGGGCACGTGCACCACGTCGGCCCCGCGGCGACAGAGCAGGAACGGGAGATCCGGGTCGCCGGCGCCGAGGTCGTGACGGCGCAACCACCCGGCCCGCACGGCGAGGGCGGTGCCGGCCACTGCGTCGCTCAACAGTCGCGTCGGACTCCAGGCGGTGCGATACACGGTCCGCCCGGCCACCACGAGATCGCCGTACAAGGCATCGGCCGGGTCGGTGGTCGCGAGTTCCACCAGAGCGTCGGCCCCGGCCCGGTCCAGCGCGGCGTCGGGCGGGAGGGCGATCACGAGATCGTCGTCGCGGATCGACGCGTCCAACGACGACGAATCGCTCGGAACCGGGTGGAGGGCAACCATGGGCTGTCAGCGAAGCTAGCGTCCGCAGGCGATGGCTCCGGTTCCGACGTCTCGACGACTGATGATGGCGGTGGCCGTCGGGGTGGTCGCGTTCGCGTTCTGGCCGGCCCTTTTCGGCGGTGGGAGTCTGGTCTCGGCCGACCTCGTGGCCACGAGCCCGCCGTTCGACTCCTACCAACCGGAGTCCTTCTCGCTCGAGAACGGACCGGGCGACCCCATCAACATCCACGCCCACTGGGGCAGCCTCGCAGCCGACATCCGCGGCGGGGACGCGGCCTGGTGGAACCCCGAACTCGCGGCCGGGCAGCCCACGATGAAGGCTGGCGCTCCGATCTTCCAGCTGCCGTATCTCGTCTCGCCCGAGTGGTACGCACCGGGTCTGGTGGCCGCGGTCAGGGTGCTGGTCGCGATCGCGCTCACCTGCGGCTTCCTGCGGGCCCACGAACTCCACCGGCTCTCGGCGATCGTCGGCGGGCTGGCGCTCGGGTTCACCGGATTCATGGTCGGGTGGATGAACTGGCCCCACAGCTCGGTGGCCGCGCTGGCTCCCGGCCTGTTGTGGGCGATCGAGCGGCTGCTCAGAGATCCCCGGCCGTGGCGGGCCGTTCCCCTCGGCGGCGTCGTCGCCCTCATGGTCTGGTCCAACTTCCCGTCCGTGCTGATCTACGTCCTCGTGGGGGCGACGGCCTACACGCTGATCCGGGCGGTGCATGAGATTCGTCGCGGAGTCGGCCCCAGCCGGCTGGGCGCGGCCGCAGCGGTGGGCGTGCTCGCCGTCGCGGTCGCGGCCCTGTTCGCGGGCCCCCATCTCCTCGGGTTCCGCAACTACATCGACTGGGCCGACACGAGCCACCGGGTCGGCAATCCCGACGACTCGGCGGCGGGGGTCGCCTACCTCCTGACATCGGTCGCGCCGGCGGTGTGGGGGAGTGACGCCGTCGGGCCGGCCTGGTTCGGCGAGGGGAACTGGGTCGAATACAACGCCTATGTCGGTGCCTCCGTGCTGCTCCTGACGGTGTTCGGCCTGGTGAGCGCGATTCGCCGGGGTGGGAGGCGACGATCGTTGGCGGTCGCCCTCGCGGCCATTGCCGGGCTGGGGGTGCTGGTCGCCTACGTGGGAGGACCGGTCGCCGTGGCCCTGGGTGACCTCACCGGCTCCCAGGGCGGCTTGATGACCCGGGCCAAGGTGTTGTGGAGCATCGGGATCGCGCTGGGCGCGGCCCTCGGTGTCCAACGACTGATCGAGGAGCCACCGCGCGACGGCCGACGCGACCTCCTGGGGGCCGGGGCGGTGCTGGCGCTCGGCACCGCAATGCTCCTGCCGTCGGCGTTCGACTGGCTCGACGCGGCTCGTTCGACGGGCGTGTTCCGAGAGACCTTGGCTGTGTCGACGGTCCCGGTCCTGGCCGCGATGGCCACCGTCGCCCTCGTGGTCGCTCGCTCGTTCCGACGGCTCTCCGGTCCGATGGTCGGATGGGCCTTCGTCGTGGTCGTCGGCGTCGAGATGTTGAGCTTCGCGATGCCGGTGCCGACCATCGTCTCGCGTGAGGAGCGGCTGACCGCGACACCCGCCCACGGTGAGGTGGCGGCCCTGCTCGCTCCCGGCGAACGGTTGGCGGGCGAGGGCCGCACCTTCTTCCCCTCGACCACCCAGTTGTTCGACATCGACGACGCACGGGGTCAGCTCTTGAAGTCGCCCGGCTATCAGGAACTGCTCAAGGCCCTCGACCCTGCGATGTTGCGGCGGGACGGCGGCGGTACCCCCACCTATCCCAACATCACGCGGGGCATCGACCCGACGTCGCCGGTGTGGGACGCCCTGGGGGTGGGGGCGTGGGCCCAGTTGCCCGACTCGGTCCCCGCCGGTGTCCTCGCCGAACCGCCGGCGGCCGCGTCCGCGGGTGACCCGTCGATACAGACGCTGCGAGGCACGACGACCGTCCCCGAAGGCGGTTTGCGGGCGGTGCTCGTCCGGGTCGACCCGCGGGTCGGTGGGTTCGTCGACCTCTCGGTCGAGACCGATGACGGCCTGTCGACGCTGCCGCGCTGGCTCGAACCCGGCGACCGGGGACTGGTTGCGGTTCCGGTGCTCGGCGAACACCTCCGGCCCGGTTCGTCGGTCCGTGTCGCAGTGGCCGCGCCGGCCGACACCGTGCTGGTGGACCTCGACGCCGACGGAGCCCTCGCCCTGGGCACAGTGGCCGGCGGCGACGGACTCTCGCTGGTGCGCATCGGCGACGTGATCCTCTTCGATCGCCCGGTCGAGCCCGTGCGCATCGTCGATCATGTGGTCGTCGCACCCGACGCGCGAACGGCGGCCGGTCTGGTGGCCGGCGGAACCCCCGTGGCCGACCGCGACATCGACATGCCGGATCGTCCCGTCGCAGCCGCTCGGTCGGTGCTGGGCGCGGTGGCCCACGACCACGACCGCATCACCGTCGGCGTCGACGTCGATCAGCGCTCCCTCGTCGTTGTGTCGCAGGCTCACTATCCGGGATGGACGGCCACGGTCGACGGTCGATCGGCCGACGTGGTCGTCGCCGATGCCGCCTTCCTCGGCGTGGTGGTGGAGCCGGGAGACCGTCAGGTGGTGCTCACGTTCCGTCCCCAGCACCTCGATTCGAGCCTGTGGATGCTGCTGGCCGGAGTGGTCCTCGTCGTCGTGCTCCTCGTCGATGCCCGTCGACGCGGACACCTCCGCTCGTCGCCACTCGCAGCCGGGTAGTTTCGGCCCGTGTCAGATTCCGATTCCGCCGCCCCCTCTTCGGTGCCCGACGACCACTTCGCCGCCCGGATCCAGGCCGAGGTCGTGGCGGCAGCCGAGCGCCGCCGTCGTGAGGACGTCGGTATCGCTCGGGTCGAGCGCGAGATCGAGCGCGTGTGGGCCGATGTCGCGCCGCCGGGCGCAGTGGGCCCGGCCGAAGAACTGCTACTCGACCGGATCGACCGCCTGTCGCTGATCGACGTCGACGCGCCGGTCGGCGAGCGTCCCGGGATCAGGCAGGTGAAGGGGGCGATCCGCAAGGGCACCTACTGGTATCTGCGCTACATGAGCGATCAGCTCAACGCCCTGCACAACGTGCACGCCCGCCTCCTGCGCCGCATGGACGAGCGGCTCGGCGAGGTCGAGGCGGCAACCGCCCTCGACCCGCGAGTCGACGCGCTGGTCGGAGATCCACCGGTGCCCGGAGCGACGATCGGTCGACTGCTGGCCGGGCGGATCGATGCCACCCGCGGACCGGTGATGGTCGGCGAGTGCGGCGACGGTGCGTGTGTGGGCGCCCTCGAGTCCGCGGGGCTGTCGGCGTTCGGCATGGATGCCGACGCCGATGCGGTGCTGGCCGGGATCGACGAGGGTCTCGACCTGCGGGTCGGCGATCCGGCGTCCGAACTGGCGGCGATGGAGGCGGACACGCTCGGCGCCGTGGTGATCGGTGGTCGACTCCAGCGGCGCTCGACGTCGGCGCTTCTGTCGGTGCTCGACGCGGCCGAAGCCGCCGTCGGATCCGGTGGGCTGGTCGTCGTGGCCCCCGAGCGTCTCGCCGACCGCGAGCCGGTCGATGCCGAACTCCTGACCGGGAGAGGGCTCTCGGCGGCGGCGTGGACGCGGGTGATGGCGGCCCGAGGACTCGACGTCGACGCGATGGCCCACGACGAACCGGGCCTCGACGATGTCGTGGTCGCCCGCTGCCCGTGACCCGACCGCCGGTCGTCCATCAGTTCACGGCCGTCCTCGCGGGGAGAGACGCCGTCGGCCAACACACCCTGCTGGTCGACGACCTGCTGCGAGACATGGGGGCGGAGACGGAGATCTTCGCCGCCCACGTCCATCCCGAGGTACGCGATCGGGGGCGCGACTTCCGAGCGCACGAGTCAGCTCCGTCGCCGGATCTGATCCTCTATCAGACCTCGATCGGGTCGCCGGTGGCCGACTACGTGATGTCCCGCCCGGAGCGGCTCATCCTCAACTATCACAACATGACGCCTGCGGCGTTCTTCGATCCGTGGGAGCCGGCGGTGGCGGCCGAGCTCGACCACGGTCGCCGGCAGCTCGCTCGCCTGGCCCGGCGGGCCGACCACGCGATCGCGGTCTCGCAGTACAACGCCGACGAACTCCTCGACCTGGGGATGGCTCCTGCGGAAGTGTCGGTGGCGCCGGTGT
>JBDQKM010000097.1:0-13130 GCA_040263275.1 Acidimicrobiales bacterium | reverse complement strand
GAACGGGCGCGTGTACGAGGCGCGTAGGGCTGGTACAAGCGGTACCACGGAACCGGACTGGCCCACCGCGCCGTGGACCCAATACCAAGGATGGTGCTACTCCGACGGCGCGTCCGATCCGCAGCTTCTCTGGGTCGATGCCGGGCCGGCGGCCGGGGGATCAGGTCGGTCACGCACCGCCGACGGGCTGTTGCCATTGCTGGTGACCACCGACCAGGAATTGCGGCATCGGGTGATCGAGGACGTGCTCGACGAGGACGCCTACGCCGCGGGATACGGACCCCGCGGAGTCCATCTCGGCGAGCCGACCTATTCGGCATCGAGCTACTGGCGCGGGCCCGTGTGGCCGCAACTGGCATATCTCCTGTGGGTGGGCCTGGTTCGGGCGGGTGAGCACGATGCGGCGGAGGTCGTGCGGACCACGACCGTGTCGGGGGCGGTCGAGTCCGGTCTCGCCGAGTACTGGCACGGCGACTCCGGGCAGGGACTCGGGGCGATCCCGCAGTCGTGGACCGGCCTGGCGCTACTGATGAACGAGGCCTGAAGGCGTCGTCATCCCCGGGGTGAGTGGTCGACGGCGTCGGCCCACTCGTCGTCGGTCTCGGAGACCTCGAGCGGGTCGCGAAGATCGATCGTGACCACACCGGTGCCGTCCTCGGTCGTGAGGTCGATCTCCTCGTGCCACCCGATCGCCTCGAGGGCGGGGAGCGCGCTCGGGTGCAGCCGCGGGCGGCGCCGCTGGAGCATCAGGTTGGCGACGAGGGCGGCGAGGCCGACCATCATGATGAGGTCGCCGATCGAGACCACCTGATTGGTCCACCGGACCGGGAAGGTGTCGCCCAGCATCGAGAGGAGCGTGGAGTCGTCGGACAACTCCCGGGCGCCGTTGAGGGTGACGCGGGGGAGTTCGTCGACGGTGACCATCTCGGCCTCGACCAGCGCCTCGGGCCGGACCGGCATGGCGCCGTTGAGCGCGATCGGGAGCAGGTTGGCCGCGATGCCGATGGCGATCACGGTCATGCCCGCCAGGTGCACGTTGACGATGGCGAACGCGAGCCCGCCGATCAGCCCGAGCAGGGCGATCGCGCCGGATGGACCCATATCGGTCTGGTCGACGAAGAGGCTCGCGGCGATGGCGACGAGAAGGAACTCCGGGTGTCGGATCCGGGTCCGGGCGATCGATGTGAGGCGGCCGCGACGGAGGGCACCGATGACGAGGCCGACACACACGGCGAGAATGATCGGGGCGACTGCCACACGCGGAAATTACCAGCCGGAGTCACGCGAGGTGCCGACCATCGGTTCTCCGTCGACGTGTTCGACCCAGCAATGGATGCCCCGGTACCGGGCGGCGTCGTTCTCGAAGTTGTCCTGGGTCGGCACGATGACCCCGATCTCGAGCGTCGAGGTCTCGTAGTCACGGCCGACCCAGCCGGGGAACAGGCGGTAGCAGGAGGCCAGCGCGAAGTCCCGGATGACGCCGTCGCCGGGGAAGACCGACGGGTGTTCGGCCGGGTAGGTGAGCTGGGCGAACACCTCGAAGTGGTGGGGATCGTCGCAGGGCAGCCGGGTGGTGATGGTCACCGGCAGACCGTCGCGTCGGTCCTCGATCTGGTCGAAGCAGTCGCGGACGCGGAGGTCGTACTGGTTCACGGGCTCGCCGGGGATGTCGGTCGGCGCGAGCGGGGGCGGCTCGCTGGTGGTCGTGGTGGTGTCCGATTCGTTCGCGGCCTCGCGCGGGGCGTCGGTGCTCGCGTCGAGGCTCTCCGCAGCGAACTGGGCCGGATCGTTCGCCGGGGAGGTCGCGCCGCCGTCGTCGCCGCAGGCGGGCGCCACGAGAACCACGGCGGCGAGGAGAGCGGCGAGACGCAGATGCACCCGCACGAGGCTAGGTCGATCAGCCCGCGGGAAGGGCTCGGTCGACCATCTCGAACGCGAACCAGAGACAGAAGGCCACGGGTGCGACGCTCACGGCGCGCACGAGGATTCGCTGCCGCCGGCCCGCGAAGAGGCGTCGGCCGAGCACGCCGGCGAGGACCCAGATCGCGGTGGCGGCCAGCAGCCACACGACGGCGCCCGGGATCGCGTCGCGTTCGCCGTCGAGTCCCTCGTCGAGGTCGGCCGGTCCGGCGGTGGCCGATGGTTGTCCGGTCAGATCCCCGCCGTCGACGGTCGACAGGTCCTCGCCGGGGATGAAGGGTTCGTCGTCGTCGCCGGCTCCGATGAAGGCGGCCACCGTCGCGATGTCGAACTCGGGGGCCTCGGCCGGGGCGTCGACGAGTTCGGCCGCGACGATGATGCGCTGGCGACTGGACAGCTTCGGATGACAGGCCGTGAGCGTGACACGGCTGTCGTCGAAGTCGTCGAGCACCCAGGTCGCCGAGGGGCGGACGATGACGTGGCCGACCCCGACGGCTTCGACCGTCGGGAGCTGGTCGGGATACGCATTCGCCGGCTCGAGTACGCGATAGGTGAACCGTCCGAGCACCCCGGTGACGTGGATCTCGTCGCCCGGAGCGAGCTCGTCGATGCGATTGAAGGGGGCCCCGTAGGTGGTTCGGTGCCCGGCGATGGCGGAGTTGCCCTCGGTGCCGACCGCGGCCGTGCCGGGGCAGAGACCCGGGCCCTGCCGGAGGTCGGCGACCTGCACGCCGTTGACGACGATCTTGTCGACTCCGATCGCGGGGATCTCAATTCGGGCGACGGCATCGCCGTCTTCGGGGAAGAAGAAGCGCAGCAGCTCGGGCGTGTAACCACCGGGGAGGGTCGTCGCCGGCGCCGGGAGGGCATCGACCTCGTCGTCGAGCGCGCCGGCATCCACGACCGCGCCCTCGGGGTTCTCGTCGACCCCCGTCGCGACGGCGGCCAGCTGCGTCGCCGCATCGGCCACGACGTCGTCGAACTGGTCTCGCAGGTCGTCCTGGGCACGAGCCTCCTGGAGGTTGGTGCCCCAGAGTTGGTACACGACGAAGAGCAGCACGACGACGCCGGTCGCGATGAGGCCACGGCCGATGGCGCCGAGCACACGGGCGCCGGTGGGGACCTCGCCGGGAGTGTGCGGGCTGCGCATACGCGCAACCTATCGGCGACTGCATGGGCCAGCTGAGCGCGGTCGCCGATAGCGTTTTCGATGTGTCCATCATTCGGCTGCAGGCCGCGGTCGCGCTGATCGGCCGTTTCCCTGCCCTCGCAGGCATCGATCTGGACGTGGGCGAGGGCGAGGTCGTGCTCGTCCAGGGTCCGAACGGCGCGGGCAAGTCGACCCTGCTCCGGCTCTGCGCGGGGTGGATGCGGCTCGAGTCGGGTGAGGGCATCGTCCTCGGTCACGACCTCGCAACCGAACGACCGGCGATCCGTCGGTCGGTCGGGCTGCTCGGACACGACACCGCGCTCTACGACGACCTCACCGTGCGGGAGAATCTCGACTTCTGGGCCAAGGCGTCGCGGGTGGACGCGTCGGCGGTCACACCGGCGATGGAGCGCCTCGGTGTGGCGGACCGCCTCCACGACGTGCCGGTCGCACTGCTCTCGGCCGGTCAACGCCGGCGGGTCGCCCTCACCGCGGTCGTGGTCCGGCGCCCCCGTCTCTGGCTCCTCGACGAACCCCACGCCGGGCTCGACCCGTCCGGGCGTGATCTCGTCGACCGACTCGTCGTCGACGCCGCCGCGGCCGGCGCCACCGTCCTGCTCTCCTCCCACGAGGTCGACCGCACCCTCGATCTGGCGTCTCGGCGGATCACGGTCGCGGGCGGCACCATCACGGGGGACGTGACCGATGCTCGCTGACATCCGGCTCGTCGCCGCAAAGGACCTCCGTATCGAGTGGCGATCCCGGGTCACCTTGTCCCAGGTCGTGCCCTTCGCCCTGCTCGTGCTCGTCCTGTTCGGCTTCGCCCTCGACGCCAACCGGCCCGTGCTCGACGCGGCCACGAGCGGCCTCTACTGGGTGACCGTGTTGTTCGTAGGCCTGATGTCGGTTCAGCGGGCCACCGCCATCGAGACGACCGACGGAGCCCGGCGAGCTCTACTCCTGGCCGGCGTCGAACCCGCGGCGGTGTTCCTCGGCAAGGCCCTCGCCGTCGCGCTGCAACTCCTCTTCGTCGAGGTGGTGCTCGTGGGTGGCGTGATCGTCCTCTTCGACGCCTCGATCGAGTCGCTGCCCCTCCTCGCCGCGACCTGTGTGGTCGCGTCCGTTGGCATCGCGGCGGCGGGTACGCTGCTCGGCGCGCTGGTTGCCGGCGTTCGGGCGCGAGAGACGGTTCTGCCGATCCTCCTGCTTCCGGTCCTGGCACCGGTGCTGATCGGTGCCACCCGGGCGTTCGACGACGCCCTCGGCACCGTGGCAGTCGATGGCTGGGCCTGGCTCGGACTTCTCGCCGGGTTCGGCGCGATCAACACGGTGCTGGGAGCATCGGCCTACGGCGTCCTACTCGAGGAGACCTGAGATGCAGGAGATCAACCACACGGGGAGCCGCACCACCCGGCTGCTCGGCGCGGCCGTGATCGTCGGTCTCGTGGCCCTCGTGCTCCTCGGGTGGTTCGTCGCTCCGGAGGACGACGACCAACAAGACGCCGTGCGCATGATCTTCGTCCACGTCCCCTCGGCGATCTGGACCTACATCGCCTTCGTCACCACGGCCATCGGCTCGGTGATGTGGCTGGTGCGACGCTCGGTCTGGTGGGACACCGTCGCCGCGGCGGCGGCCGAGATCGGGGTGCTGTTCTGCGGGCTCACCCTCTTCACCGGATCGGTGTGGGGTCGCCCCACCTGGAACACCTACTGGGACTGGGGCGACGTGCGTCTCGTCACCACCCTGATCCTCTTCCTGATGATGATCGGCTACCTCTCGGTGCGTTCGCTCGGCGGGCCCGAGTCGGCCACCGCCACCCGGGCCGCCATCGTCGGCGTGATGGCGGCGGCGATCCTGCCGATCATCAACCGCTCCGTCGAGTGGTGGGAGAACAACACGCTGCACCAGAAGTCGTCGCTCACCGACGGCAACCTCGAGGACATGACTCTGTTCACCCTCGTGGTCGGCCTGATCGTCTGGGGCCTCTTCTTCTGGTGGGCGGTCCTGCACCGCTTCCGCATCGCCTGGCTCGAACGCGAGATCCGCTCCACCGACCTCGATCGCGCCCTCGTCGAGCGGCGAGCCGAGGGCGACCCCGGAGCGACCCCTCAGGAGGAACGAGTATGACCCACGTCGGCTATCTCCTCGTCGGGTGGGGCACCACCTTCGCAGTCGGACTCGTCTACACCGCCACCCTGCTCCGCCGCGGCCGGCGCCTCACCGTGCGCGTCCCGGCCGACCGTCGGCGCTGGATGACCACCGAGGACACATGACCGACACGCTCGCCCCCCAGGAGCCGCGAGCCGGTCGCCGTCGTTCGCGACGATGGCTGCCCGCACTTATCGCCGTGGGCGTGGTCGTGGCGGTCGTCGTGCTCGTCTGGAATCTCCTGACCGGCGCGCTGTTCTTCTACAACGCCGACGAGGCCGTCGCCGAGCGGGCCGAACTCGGCGACGACCGGTTCACGCTCCAGGGCACTCCGGTCGGGTGCTCGATCACCTCGGGGAGCCAGGGCGACGAAGTGGTCACGGCCTTCACGGTGGCGGCCGGCGGGGTGATGGTCGACGTCGTGCACCGCGGTGAGCCCGCCGAACTCTTCGAAGGCGGCACACCGGTGGTGCTCGACGGCAACTGGGTCGAGGGGCAGCCCGGGGTCACCGGCTTCGAACCGCTGGCCGACGACGGGTGGTACTACTCGTCGGATCGCATGCGGGTGAAGCACGACAACGACTACATCAACGACGACGAATACGACGACCGTGTCGCCGAGAGCGAGACCCAGGGGAACACTGCGGCCGAGGTCTGCGCGAGATGAGCAGCGCCGCCGTCGGTGCGGTCGTCATCGCGCTCGGCGCGGCCGCGTCGTTGACGGGCATCGGCGTGATCGTGCTCGGGTTGTTCGGGCGTCGACCCAGTTGGTGGCGGGAGACCCGCTGGCTCGTCTGGGTGATGCTGGCCATGAGCACGTTGGCGATCGTGTGGATGGAGCGCGCCCTCATCACGCGCGACTTCACCATCCGGTTCGTCGCCGACCACGGCTCGAGCCAGACCTCCTCGATCTTCAACGTCGCAACCCTCTGGTCGGCCCTCGAGGGATCGATCCTGCTGTGGGCGTTCGTGCTGACCGGCTATGTGGCCGCGGTCGTGGTGAAGTTCCGCGACAAGCGCGACGACCCGATGATGCAGTGGGTGATGCTCACCCTCTTCGTGGTGTGCGCCTTCTTCTTCCTGTTGATGGTCGGCCCGTCGAACCCGTTCCAGTCGTTCGACCCGCCGGTCGGCTACGACGGCCCCGGGCCCAATCCGCTGCTGCAGAGCCACATCCTCATGGCGTTCCATCCGCCGATTCTCTATCTGGGCTATGTCGGGTTCACGGTGCCGTTCGCCTTCGCGATCGGTGCCCTCGTCACCGGCCGCGTGGGGGAAGGCTGGCTGCTCGCCACCCGCCGCTGGACCGTCATCGCGTGGGGATTCCTCACCCTCGGCATCGTGCTCGGCGCCTGGTGGAGCTACGAGACCCTCGGTTGGGGCGGCTACTGGGCCTGGGACCCCGTGGAGAACGCGTCGTTCCTGCCCTGGTTGACCGGTACCGCGTTCATCCATTCGGTGATGGTGCAGGAGCGCCGGGGAATGCTGCGGGTGTGGAACCTCTCGCTCGTCGTGGCCACCTTCGCGCTCACGATCCTCGGCACGTTCATCACCCGTGCCGGTGTGCTCGAGTCGGTCCACGCGTTCTCCGAGTCGTCCATCGGCCCGGCCCTCCTCGGCTTCTTCACCCTGATCGTCGTGGTCTCGCTCGGCCTCATCGCCTGGCGGGGTGACCAGCTCCGCTCGCCCGGGCGCATCGATTCCCCGGTCTCGCGTGAGGGCGCCTTCCTCGCGAACAACGTCCTCTTCGCAGCCTTCGCCTTCGTGGTGCTGCTCGGCACGATCTTCCCGCTGATCGTCGAAGCGATGAACGACGACCGAATTTCGGTCGGCAACCCCTACTTCGAGCGCATGACGATGCCGATCGGGTTCACCCTGCTGTTCCTCATGGCTGTCGCCCCGGTGTTGCCGTGGCGCAAGGCGTCGCCCGGCGTCCTGGCCGAGCGTCTCATCTGGCCGGCGTGGATGGGCGCCGGCGCCATGGTGGTCTCGGTGCTCGTCGGCGCACGGGGCTGGGCACCCACCCTCGCCTTCGGGCTCGGCGGCTTCGCCGGCGGTGCGGCCCTTCGCCAGGTGGTGCTCGCCACCCGCCGTCAGGGTTGGCGCGGCCTCGTGGGCCGCACCAACGGCGGGATGATCGTCCACGTCGGCGTCGTGATGATCGCAGTGGCGTTCGCGGCCAGCAACGCCTACGTCCGCCAGGACACCTTCCTGCTCGCGCCCGGGCAGACGGCGTCGTTCGCCGGCCACGAGCTGACGTTCGAGGGCACCGATTTCCGCCAGTACCCGAACCGGTCCGAGCGGCGCGTGGCGATCGACATCGACGGCGAGCAGGTCTACGAACCCGGCATCGCGCTGTATCCCTTCGCGGGCCAGCGGATCGGCATCCCCTCGGTCCGCTCGACCCTGTTCGACGACGTGGCCCTGTCGGTCGACAGCTTCCCGGTCGACGACGACGGCAACGAGACCGGTCAGGTCGTGCTGCGGGTCACGGTCCAGCCGTTGATCGTGTGGCTCTGGATCGGTGGTCTGGTCATGGCGCTCGGCACGTTGTTGGCGGTGGTGCCCGGCAGACGCCGCAACCCGACGGCACCGGTCAGCGCCCCGCTGCCCGGCGCCGAGCCGCCGGTGGCCGCGGAGCCCCTGAAGGAACTGGTGTGACCGAGCCCGCGGCCGCGCCGCCCCGCCGCACGGCGGTCTGGATCGTGTTGCCGCTCGCCGTGGTCATGGCGGGCTTCATCCTCCTGCTGGCCACCCGCGACTCCGGCGACACCGGGTTCGGGAGCTTCAACCTCGAGGGCCAGGTGGCCCCGGCCATCGTCGGCACCACGCTCGACGGTGCCGACTTCGATCTCGACGACCATCGCGGATCGTTCGTGGTCGTGAACTTCTTCCAGACCACCTGCATTCCCTGCCGGCAGGAACACCCGGAGCTCGTCGCCTTCCAGGAGGCCTACGGGCCGTCGGGGTTCGCCACCATCGTGTCGGTGGCGTTCGACGACCAGCCGAACAACATCCGGGAGTTCTTCGCGCAGTTCGGCGGCGACTGGCCGGTGCTCGCGAGCGACATCGGTCCGCTGGCCGTGGCCTACGGCGTGCCCCTCGTGCCCGAATCGATCCTGATCGCGCCCACGGGTGAGGTCATCACCAAGCTCGAGGGCGGTGTCCGTATGGCCGACCTCGAAGCCGTGATCGGGTCCTGGCAGGAGGCCAACGCATGACCCGCCGCCTCGCCCTGTGGTTGGGCGTCGCCGTCGTGGCGCTCTCGGCTCTTCTCTACGCGTCGATCGACGAGGGCGCACCCCGCACCGATGCCGACCGGGCCTACGCGATCGCGAAGACGATCGGCTGCCCGGTGTGCAACGGCCAATCGGTGGCCGAGTCCAATGCGCCGGCCGCTCGCAACATCCGGGTCTCGATCGCGAAGTGGATCGACGAGGGGCGCAGCGAGGACTTCATCCGAGCCGAGCTGCGGGGCCTGTTCGGCGACGACGTCGACTACACGCCGTCGGGCGACGGCATCACCAGCCTCGTGTGGATCCTGCCGGTGGTGTTCGGCGCCGGCGCGCTGGCCGGTCTCGTCATCGTCTTCCGTCGGTGGAAGAGCGAAGCCCTGCTCGATGCGTCGGACGACGATCGGGCCCTCGTCGAGGCAGCTCGTGCGGCCAGGGACGATGGCTGATCTCGACGAGGCGCGGCAGGACGAACTCGACAACGTCCTGACGTCGCTCGACGATCTCGAGGCCGAGTTCGAGGCCGGTGATCTCGACGAAGCCGACTATCGCGCCCTCAAGTCCGACTACACGACGCGGGCCGCCCGTCTCCTGCGCTCGGAAACGCCGGCGGCCCCCGACGCCGACACCGATCGAGGCTGGGCCCGGATCGCGCTGTGGACGGCGTTGATCGTGGTCGTGGCCGGCCTGGCCGGCATGCTCATCGCCGACTTCTCGGGCAGCCGAGGCGACGGTGAGACCACCGGCAGCATCCGCGAGACGGTTCGGCAGAAGAAGTTCGAGGCGAGCCAGCTGCTCGGCACCGACCCCGACCGGGCCATGGACATCTACGACGAGGTGCTCGTCGACGCGCCGTCGGATCCCGAAGCGCTCGCGTACCGGGGATGGCTCACCCGACTCGATGGAGACCCGGGGGCCGCGCAGGCGTTCGTCGAGCACGCGGTCGTCTCCGATCCGGAGTACCCAGACGCCCGGGTCTTCGCCGCGGCGATCGCCCTCGACCTCGACGACCCCGCCACGGCGGCGGGTCATCTGGATGCCCTCGACGCCCTCGACGCGCCGCCGTTCATCGAGCAGCTCGTGCAGGGTCAGGGACTCCGGCTCCGCATCGTCGAGGCCTTGTTGCTGACCGGCGAGTCCGACTCGTTCGCGACCTCGGGGCTCGACATCGCCGACGTCAACCTGGCCGCGGAGTCGGTCCTCGCCAGCGAACCCGATCGGGGGATCGCGCTCTACGACCTCGTCGTCGGGCAGATGCCCGACGACGTCGAGATCCTCTCGTACGCCGGCTTCTACAGCGCGCTCGTCGCCCTCGAGGTGGGGATCGAGGCGCAGGACATCATGCAGCTCGGCTACGACCAGCTGAGCCGGGCCCTCGCCCTCGACCCCGCCGACCCGCAGTCCCTCGTGTTCCGGGCCTTCGTCGGTTACTACGTCGACGAGAAGGATCAGTCGTTGCTCGATCTCGCCGCCTACGACGCGCTCGATGCCGGTCGTGAGGATCTCGACAACTTCATCTTCCAGTTCAGCCTGCGCGACGCGTTGGAGGAGTAACGCGTCGGCGGAGTGAATTCCGTTCAGGCGTTGTTACCGGTGCGTAAGAAACCACGCGCAGTGATGTGCCATCCGCCACTCGGTTGGCAATACTGGCCCGATGGCACGCCTGCGCAGACTCGACCTCGGCCGACTCTCCATCCTGGTGGTGATCCTGATCGGCACCGCGGCCATCGTCACCAAGGACCAGTGGGACTGGGTCTTCAGCAGCGACGAGGCCGAGACGCAGGGCGTCGCCGCCGACACGTTCGCCGCCGACGAGGTCGACGACGCGACCGAGCGGCTCTACCGCATCGCCCCCGACAACGGTTCCGCAGTCAGCTACGTCGTCGAGGAGCGTCTGGCCGGCAACGAGAGCCTCGCCGTCGGCGTGACCCACGTGGTGGCCGGCGACATCGTGATCAACACCGAGGATCCGTCCCTCAGTCGCGTCGGCGAGGTCGTCGTCAACGTCGAGATGTTCGACTCCGACTCCAACCTGCGCGACAAGCGCCTGCGCCACGACTTCCTCGAATCGAACCATTGGCCGTTCGCTCGTTTCGAGACCACTTCGATCGAGGGTCTCGACGTCGCCTTCGAAGAGGGCGGCACCTACGAGGTCGCACTCGCCGGCAACCTCACGGTGAAGGAGACCACCAGCGAGGAGACGTTCCGCGGCACGGTCACCATCACCAGCGGTCAGCTCACCGCCGATGTCTCGGCCGAGATCCTGAGCTCGACCTACGACGTCGGCCCGATCAACATCGCCCGGCTCGCCCACACCAGCGACGAGGTGACCCTCAACTTCGAGCTGGTCGCTGATCGCGTCGAGCTCGGCAGCGAGTCCGACGCCGACCTCGAGACCGACGTGCCCGAGTTCGCCGTCGCCGGCGGCGCCTTCGCGGCCGAGGTGCAGCCGATCCTCGAACAGAACTGTGTGTCGTGCCACACGACCGGCGGACCCGGTTGGGACACGCTGGCCTTCGACAACGCCGGTCAGGCCGCGGAGATCTCCGACGACATCGCGCTCGTGACCGAGATCCGGTTCATGCCGCCCTGGTTGCCGGGCGGCGAGAGCCCGGAGTTCGAACACTCGTGGGAGCTCACCGACGAAGAGATCGCCACGCTGCGCACCTGGGCCGACAACGGCGGCGGGCTCGACGTCGCGCCCGACACGCCGCTCGTGGCCCGCAGCCAGGCGATCATCCCGATCGAGGAAGACCAGGTGATCGACCCCCGCGACGGCAAGTACGCCGGCCTGGTCGACGACGAGGGCAACCCGGTCCTGAAGGACGACTACCGCTGCCAGGTCCACGAGGTCGCCGACCCCGAGGGTGACGGCACCTGGATCAAGGGCTACGAGTTCCGGCCCGACGTCACCACGGTCGTCCACCACTCGATCATCTATCTCGCGCCGGCGAGCGCACTCGATGAGATCAACGAACGGTCCGGCGCCGACGGGCGACCGGGATGGACCTGCTTCGGCACGTCGAACCTGCGCTCGGAGGGCGTCGGCAACATGGGCGGGTGGGCCCCGGGTCAGAGCCCGACCGTCTACCCCGACGGCTACGGACTCTTCATTCCGCCGGGCTACATGGTGATCAATCAGACCCACTACCACTTCGACCACGAGGCACCGCCCGACGGCTCGCAGATCATCCTCGACGAGGCGACTCCCGAGGAGATGGTCGGCATCACCTCGGTCGCCGGTTCGACCTATCTGACCCCCGCCGAGATCCCGTGCACTCCCGAGGAGGAAGCCGTCGCGGCCGAGCGCGAGGCAACGATCGACGGCTACGTCAACATGTGTGTGCGGGCCAACGTGATCGAAGACATCCGGGAGAAGTACGACAACTTCGCCACGTTCATCCCCAATGCCCTGATCCTGTCGTGCGGTGGCTCCATCGACGACTACGACGACCTCGACGGCACGATCAACCACAGTTCGTGTGACATGCGGGCCCGCAACCCGGGCACGATCTACACGGTGCTGGGCCACATGCACGAGTTCGGCCACGCCTACAAGATGACCCTCAACCCCGACACGCCGGAAGAGAAGGTGCTGCTCGACATCCCCAACTGGGACTTCGAATGGCAGCTCAATTACGACCTGGTCGAGGACATCGAGATCGACCGGTCCGACGTGATTCGCTTCGAGTGCTGGTGGGATCGCTCCCGGGTGTTCATGCCCGAGCCGCGCTACATCACCTGGAACGAGGGCACCCTCGACGAGATGTGTTTCTCGTCGGTGTCGGTGCTTCCGCACAAGGGTGAGCAGGGCGAGATCGTCCCCATCGGCGGCTGAGTCGCTCCGACCCGTCAGCGGGTCAGGCGTTCGTGGCCGCCGCGGAAGAACTCGATCGCCGCAGTGACCGGGTCGGCGGCGTCTCGAAGGTCCTCGAAGGGCATCGAGGCGCCGTTGAACGCGGTCTCGTTCCAGTAGGGGTCGTCGCGGTCGACGTCGCCCCACGCCCCCACATAGAGGTAGGGCTCGTCGTGGTCGATGTCGCCGGGTGACGCGCCATAGGTCGCGCGTGCGCCCGTCTCGGCGTCGCCCATCGCCAGCGCCGGATCGAAATGGCCGGGCCAGAGCTGGGTGCGCTCGACGTCGACCGCATCGGGGGTGAGCCGGAGCTCCTCGAGAACCGCCCATGCGAACCCGAACCAGGCGGCGAGGAAGGCGCCCGTCTCGGCCGTGGCCCCGAGGTCGGCGTCGAGGTCACCGAGGGGTGGCGAGTCGTGTTCGCCGGCATCGGTTCCCGGTTCGATGCCGAGGAAGTCCGCGGCCGCTCGCAGGCTGGTGATCGGGACGTGCTCGACATGATCGCCGCGTTGATGCACGAGCACGCCGTGCTCGACTCGGACCTGCTCGTCATCGCCGAAGAAGGGGGTGCCGAAGCCGCCCCGGGTGTAGCGCAGCCCGAACTTCGTCGTCTCGAGGCGACGGGCCTCGGCCACCAGGCCGTAGGCCAGCCGGTGGTAGCCGTCACGAGCCTCGGGGTAGCCCGCCGGCACCGCCGGCAGTGCGGGTCGGGCGGCGAGCCATCGTTCGGCAGCCCAGCCGGTGAGGTCGGGGCGCTCCGCCACGATCTCGTCCCAGGTGCGAGCGCCGGCGGTCGTCGGGGTCACGACGACCTCGGCATCG
>JBDQKM010000096.1:0-13195 GCA_040263275.1 Acidimicrobiales bacterium | reverse complement strand
CTCGACGACCCCCGCGCCGACGATCTCTCGCCGTCCGCCCGCCGACTGCTCCGCCGACCCCGCCCTCGGTTCCGTGGGCTGCTCCATCGGTGGGCGGCTGTCGTGTCGGTCGTGGCGGGCATCGTGCTGACCGTCGGAGCCGGCGGGAACCGGGCGACGTTGGCGATGGCCGTCTTCTGCCTCGGCAACACGGCGATGCTCGGGGTCAGCGCGGTGGTTCACCTCCGCGACTGGCCGATCGAGCGGGTCGAGCTCATGGTGCGGCTCGACCACTCGGCGATCTTCCTGATGTTCGCGACGACGGCGACGCCGATCGCGGTGCTCGCACTCGAACCTCCGGTTGCCGGCTGGATGCTCGGAGTGGCGTGGACCGGAGCGGTCCTCGGGATCATCGCCGAGTGGATCCCGATCCACCCGCCCGCCGGCGTCGTCAACGGCGCCTACCTCGTCTTTGGCTGGTCGATGGTCGTCTTCATCCCGTGGATGATCACGAAGCTGACCGCCGGTGAGGTGGCGCTCCTCCTCGGCGGCGGTGCGGCATACACCGTGGGCGCGATCGTCGTCGGTGCCCGTTGGCCCGACCCGTGGACGGACTCCTTCGGCTACCACGAGATCTGGCACGTATTCGTGGTCGTCGCGGTCTGTCTCCATGCCGCGATGGCCGTCTCGCTGGCCTGGTGACCGGCTGCATCGAGACGGGCTACATCGAGACGGGCTACATCGAGACGGGCTACATCGAGAAGGTCTCGGGCCAGGCGTCGCTACGGATCATGGCGTCGGCCCCGCCGTCGACGAAGATCACCGAACCGCAGGCGAAACGGGCCGCCGGTGAGAGCATGAAGACGATCCAATCGGCGATCAGTCCGGCGGTCGCCGGTTCGCCGGTCGGGATCGGGAAGCTCTCCATCAACGGACCGAAGTCGGCGTCGTCCTTGCCCTGCTGGAACAGCGGTGTCTGTACCGGACCGGGGGCGATCACGTTGAGGGTGATGCCCTGGCCGACCCACTCGTCGCTCACCGCGGCCCTCCGGCACCAGCGGGAGATGGCGAGCTTGGCGCCCCCGTAGCCGATGGCGCCGTCGAAGGGTTCGGGGATCGAATCGACGATGGCGACCGCCTTCTCCTCGTCGCCGGCCAGGAACGCCTCGATCAGTTCCGGCGGAAGATTCGGCGACGTGGTCGAGGAGTTGGACCCGACCTGTACGACCTGGGCGTCGTCGGCTGCGGCGAGCGCGGGTCGCAGACCCTCGAGCAGGGCGAGCGAACCGAAGTAGTTCACCCGGGCGATGATGTTGCCCCGCAAGGGCGGGCCGAGGCCGGCCGCGGTGACGAGTCCGTCGAGGGCGCCGCCACAGCGGTCGAGCGTCTCCGAGACGGCGCTGGAGCGGCCGTCGTCGGTGGAGAGGTCGCCGATCACCTCCGCGTCGCGCAGGTCGATGCCGATGACGGTGTGGCCCGCATCCTCGAGCTTCGCTCGGGTGGCCGCGCCGATGCCCGATGCCGATCCGCTGATGGCGTAGGTCCCCACAGTGCTCCATTCGTCGGTGACTGGTGCACGATGATCGTCCGACTACGCCAAACTGGGCAAATGGATGCAGCAGAACGCCTCGCGGCGCTCGAGGCGGAAGGTCGCCGTCTGATCGACGTCACGAGCACCGACCTCGATGCCGATCTCCCGACGTGCCCCGGTTGGCGAGCCGCCGATCTGTTGGGTCACGTCGCCGGGGTCTGGGAGGCGTTCCGGCTGATCGTCGAGTCGGCATCGACCGAGGCGCCCGACTTCGGTGCGCTCGTGGCGCCGCCTTCGGATCGGGGAGCGCTCGCCGCGTTCGCCGGGGAGCGGCTCGAGCTGCTGCACGCGGCCCTGGGGCCGGCCGACCCACAGCAGCCCCTCTGGAGCTGGATGGGGGAGAAGTCGGTTGCCTCCTACCCGCGCCGCGCTCATCTCGAGACGGTGGTACACCGGGTCGACGCCGAGCTCGGCGTCGACGATCTCACCCCGGTCGACGCGGCCGTGGGTGTCGACGGCGTCGACGAACTCGCGACGGACTTCCTCGCCGGGCGGACCGACGACGTCCCGTCGGGTTCGTTCCACCTCCACCAGACCGACGGCGACGGCGAGTTCATGCTCGACGTGGTCGACGGCGCCGTGGTGGTCTCCCACGCCCACGCCAAGGGCGATGCCGCGCTGCGAGCCGGGGGTGAGGACCTGCTGCTCGTCATGTGGGGCCGGCGCCCGCTCGACGGACTCGAGCTGTTCGGTGACCGGTCGGTCGCCGAACAGTGGATCGCGTTGTCGCCGTGAGCGACGCGGCGGAGAACGAGCCGGAGGAGGACGTCGAGATCGATGTCGACGACCTCGCCCCGGCGACCTTCTCGGGGGGCAACAACCTCGATCAGCTGATGCCGGTGATCCTGTTCTTCGGGTTCCGGATCGTGCTCGGCAATCTCGTCCTCGCCGTGGTTGCCTCGATGCTGTGGTCGATCAAGGCGGCGATCGGTCGCCATCGTCGTGGGCTGAGGATCGGCTGGTTCCTGCCCGGTGTGGCGGTGTACCTGCTGGTGCGGGCGGGACTCACGATCGCCGTTGAGCAGGAGTGGATCGATCTGGGCGTCAGCGCCGACGCCGTCTATTTCGGCTTCGGGATCATCGGCAAGATCCTCATCGGCATCGGTTGTGCACTGACGATCTTCGCGGGTCGCCCGTTGCTCGGGTGGTTGATCCCGAAGGTCGTGCCGCTGTCCGACGAGGTGCTCACCCACCCGCGCTACAAGCGGGCGATGGTCGGCGCGACGTGGGTGCTGGTGGCCTTCGAGCTGCTCACCTCGGTCTGGGACATCTGGCTCTACAACAACTCCGGGCTGGGGTTCTTCTTCCTCACGCGCTCCGGCGTCAACTTCATCGTGTCGTTCGGATTCATCACCGGGGCGCTGATGTACACCGACCGGACCCTCGACCCGATTCCCGAGTATCCCGGACTCACCCATGTCCTCGAGCAGTCTGGACGGCTGAAGTCGTGAGCGAGACCCGGCCGGCCCGGCTCGTGCATCTCGCCGAGAAGGACGTGTGGGCCGCCGCGGCCGGCGCGCCCGTCTACCTCCCGCGTGAATGGGACCGCGACGGGTTCATCCACCTGTCGTCGATCGACCAGGTGCTCACCCCCGCGAACCGCTTCTATCGCGGCCGCGACGACCTGATCGCCCTCGTGCTCGATGCCCACTATCTGGGCTCCGCCGTCGTCTGGGAGCCGGGTACCGACACCGACGAGCTGTTTCCCCACCTGTACGCGGCGCTCCCGGCCGAGTCGGTGCTCGGAGAAGTGGCGTTCCCACCCCAGTCGGACGGTGGATTCGTGCTGCCGCCCGATCTCGTGCGGGCGGTGCGTTCACCCCTCGGGGGCTAGTTCGTCCAGCGGATCGGGGCCGAACTCCCGGAGCAGGGCGCCGTAGTCGGCTCCTCGGCGGAGGTTCTGGCCGCCGTCGACAGCGAAGGTCTGCCCGGTGATCCACGACGACTCGGGGCCGATCAGGAAGCGGACCATCTCGGCGATCTCCTCAGGCTCGCCGACACGGCCCAGGGGGATCTGGGGCAGGTAGTCGTCGAGGAGGGCGCCGCCACCGGTGATGGGGCCCATCAGCTCGGTTGCCACGATGCCCGGCTGCACGGAGTTGACCCGCACACCGAAGCGACCCATCTCGTCGGCGCTGACGCGGCAGAGATGGTCGAGCCCGGCCTTCGCGCCGCCGTAGCCGCCGAGGTAGCGCATCGAGTCGTGGCCGGCGTGGGAGGAGCAGCCGACGATCGAACCGCCGCCGCCCTGCTTCGCCATCTGCTGTCCACCGTGCTTGAGGCACAGGAAGGTCCCGATGTAGTTGAGTTCCATCGTGGAGCGGATGGCATCGAGCTCCGCGGTGGCGAGCGGGCCCATGCCCGTCGAGCCGCCGGCGCAGGCGAAGAGTCCGTCGAGACGTCCCGTGATCGAGGCCGCGGCCGCGACGGCGGCCTCGACATCGGGTTCGCTGGTGACATCGGCCACGACGTACTGCACCGTGACGCCGTCGGCGGCGCCGGCGGAGATCCGCTCGACCGCGCCGACGAGCTTGTCCTCGGTGCGTCCGCAGATGGTCACGTGGGCGCCGTCGGCGGCGAGCTGCGCCGCCGCGGCCTCACCGATGCCGCTGCCGCCGCCGGTCACGAGTGTTGCAAAGCCTTGAATGGAAGCCATGAGCGAGCACCCTAGACAGAAAAGCGCGACTTTCTCAGATCGCGTAGCGTCATTGGTGACAACCCCCCAACCAAAGAGTATTGCGACGGGTATCAAGGACTTCGCCGACAAGGCCAAGGACGCACTCGGCGACGTGGCCGACAAGGCCGGCGACGCCGCGGAGAGCGTGCGCGACAAGGTCGGCGATGCCGCCGAAGCCGCCGTCGACAAGGTCGACGACATGACCGGTGGCAAGGTGCCGGACGCGGTCAAGAACGCCGTCGACAAGATCGACGGCGAGATCGAACAAGGCGACGACGCCGCCGAGTGACCTCCCGGCCGGTCAGCGTCGTGTGACGCGCATCGGCCGGACCACCGCCCGGTCCTCGGATCGGGAAGCATCGAGGTCGACCTCGGCCTCGAGCGCCCATTCGTGATGGCCATCCGGATCCACGAGGATCTGGGTGGCCATCTGCGCGTCCGGATCGAAGTCGAACCACTGACCGCTGCGGGCGTCGGCGTCGATGCCGATCCAGTCGTGTTCGTCCCAGTACGCCGCCACGTCGTCGGCCAGGAGATCGGTGCGTCGGGCGGCCAGTTCGGTGACCAGGCGGAACATCTCGTTGCGGACCAGCACCCGGAACGCCCGCTGGTTCGCCGTGATGTCGTGGGGTTCGTCGGGTGAGTCCACGTCCGCGGCGACGGGATCGGGATCGCGCAGCCGCTCCCACTCGTCGAGCAGGCTGGAGTCGACGCGGCGGATCATAGCGCCCAGCCATTCGATGACGTCGTCGAGATCCTCGTTGGAGAGATCCATGGGCACCGTCTGCACGAGCGTCTTGTAGACGTCGGTGAGGTACCGGAGCAGCAGGCCCTCGGAGCGCTTCAGGCCGTAGCGGGCGACGAACTGGTTGAACGTCTCGGCGAACTCCAGCATCTCGCGGGCGACCGATTTGGGGCTGACCCGGTCTCGCCCGACCCAGGGGTGATGGCGGGCGAAGATCTCGAAGGCCGGTTCGATGAAGTCGGCTTCAGGACGGGGCCACGACACCTCCTCGAGGCGGTCCATCCGCTCCTCGTACTCGACTCCCTGCGACTTGAGTTCGCTGATCAGCGTGTCCTTCGCCTTGTCCTTCTGCGCGATCAGGACCGCCATCGGATCTTCGAGGATCGCTTCGACGAGGCTGATGACCTGGAGGTGGTAGTCGGGCGCCTCCTGGTCGAGGGCATCGATTGCCTCGACCACGAAGAGCGACAGGGGTTGGTTGAGACGGAAGTCGTCCTGCAGGTCGAGGTTGACCCGCAACGGATCGGTCTCGACGATGTCGGCGGCGAGCAGTGATCGGTAGACGGCGATCGCCCGACGGATGTGGCTTCGCTGGGCCTTGCGGGTCTCGTGGTTGTCGGTGAGGAGCCGCTTCATCGCCTCGCAGCCGTCGCCGGGACGATCGAGGACGTTGAGCAACATGGCGTGGCTCACCGCGAAGCTCGAGGCCAGTGTCTCCGGCGTGCCCCCACTCAGACGTACGAGGGTGTCGCCGTCCCAGTGGGCGTAGCCCCGTTCCGGTGGCTTGCGCTTGACCAGCTTCTTCTTCTTTTTTGGGTCGACGGCGGCCTTGGCCTCGGCCTTCTTGTTCTCGACGACGTGTTCGGGGGCCTGCACGAGCACGCTGCCCGCCACGTCGAACCCGCGTCGCCCGGCCCGGCCGGCGATCTGTTGGAAGTCGCGCACGCTGAGCACCCGGACCCGTCGACCGTCGTACTTGCAGAGCTGGGTGAACAGCACGGAGCGGATCGGGATGTTCACACCGACCCCGAGCGTGTCGGTGCCGCAGATCAGCTTCAGCAGCCCCTGCTGGGCCAGCTTCTCGACGAGAAGGCGGTACTTCGGCAGCAGACCGGCGTGGTGCACGCCGATGCCCGACTCCACGAAGCGCTTCAGGTCCTTGCCGATCGGGGTGTCGAACCGGAATCCGCCGATCGCCTCCTTCACCTGCGTCTTCTCTTCCTTGCTGAGCACGTCGAGGCTGGTGAGGCTCTGGGCGCGAGCCGTCGCCTCCTTCTGGGTGAAGTGCACGATGTAGACCGGCGTGCGGCCGTCGGCCAGAAGGTCGCCGATCGTCTCCAGCAGGGGAGTCTCCCGATACTCGAAGTCCAGCGGGACCGGACGTTCGGCATCGGCGACGAGGGCGACCTGTCGGCCAGTTCGGCGCTCGATGTCGGCCCGCAGGTCCGAGGTGTCGCCGAGGGTGGCGCTCATCAACAGGAACTGGGTGTCGGCCAGTTCGAGGAGGGGCACCTGCCACGCCCACCCACGATCGCGGTCGCCGTAGTAGTGGAACTCGTCCATCACCACCAGGTCGACCTCGCTGTTGCGGCCTTCGCGGAGGGCCCGGTTCGCGAGGATCTCCGCCGTGCAGACGATCACGGGCGCGTCGGCATTGACGCTGGCGTCGCCGGTCACCATGCCGACGTTGTCGGCACCGAGTTCACCGGCGAGCTCGAAGAACTTCTCGCTGACGAGGGCCTTGATCGGCGCGGTGTAGACCGCCCGTCTCCCCTGGGCGACCATCGCGAAGGCCCCGGCCATGGCCACCAACGACGTGCCGGACCCCGTCGGGGTCGCGAGGACCACGTGATCGCCGCTGAGGAGGCCGAGGATCGCTTCCTCCTGATGTGGGTAGAGCTCGAGGCCCCGGTCAGCCGCCCACTCCAGAAAGGCGAACAGGAGGCTCTCCGCGTCCGTGTCGGTGGGAGTCTGGGCGATCAGCGACATGCGATGGTCACCATAGGCTCAGGTTGCCGATGCCCGTGTGGCGAGCGTCGACGATCGCCCGCGTGGCCCGCCGCCGGGTCCGGTCGATCGCATCGACGATCTCGGCGACGGAGACGGGCACTGTGACGCCCTCCATCACGAGGATCACGGCATGGCGCAGGAGCAGCCCCGTCACCGGGGGCGAAGGGGTCGGGTCTGTTCTCGTCAGCATGCGCCGGGCGCGACGACGGGGGAGTGACACCCCTGTCCGGCCACTACGTGGCCAACCGGCAGGTGCGCAGGGTTCTAGCCGAGCCCCGAGAAGTCGATCTGGCCGGTCGTCATCGCCGCCGAGAAGCCGTTGTCGGCCACCATGTTGTGGCCGTTCATGGCGAGCGACGCGTCGGTGCCCAGCATCACGAGGGTGCGGGCGATGTCGTCGGCGGTGAGCATGGTGCCGCCGCTCTGATCGACCGTCCACTGGATGACCTGCTCGGTCATGTGCTTGATGAAGTCGTCCATCAGGGGGGTGTCGATCGGCCCCGGGCACACCGAATTGGTCCGCACACCGAACTCCTTGAAGCTGCGGACCGAGGAGTACATGGTCCAGACCTGGGCGATCTGCTTCGAGAAGGCGTAGACGTCGGCCGAGGCCAGCTCGTCGTT
Source organism: Acidimicrobiales bacterium (assembly GCA_040263275.1). GTDB lineage: Bacteria > Actinomycetota > Acidimicrobiia > Acidimicrobiales > Aldehydirespiratoraceae > JAJRXC01. The sequence continues at coordinate 5,569 of JBDQKM010000096.1, read as the reverse complement.
GTCGGCCACCCACTGGACCGCCGAGGCCCAGTCGTCGATGCCGATGAACTCGAGGATCTTCGCCAGGTTTTCGGGCCAACCCTGACCCGCGATCGACGCCGTGTTGACGATCGCTCCGCCCTTGGGCATGCCGGGAAGGACCCCCTCGGTCAGTCGGCGCACACCGAGGCAGTTGACCCGGATCACGAAGTCGGTCGGGTGCACGCCGGCCACCCCGGCGTTGTTGAAGAGCACGTCGACGCCGCTGCCGATCGAGGCGATGGCCTCGTCGATCGAGTCGGGATCGGACATGTCGGTCGGGATGTAGCGGGTCGCCGGTCCGGTCGGTTCCTTGATGTCGAGGACCGTGAGGTCGGTGCAGCCGGCCTCGGCGAGGAGCTCCACCGCCGCAGCCCCGACTCCGGTGGTGCCGCCGGTGAGCACGACCTTCTTGCTCTCATAGCTGAAAAGACCGCTCATGATGCCGCCTTGGGGGTGAATGCCATGTGGGCCTCCCGTAGTCCGAATACGAATGCGTTGGGCATCTCGACGTGGGGTTCGTCGGTGAGCCGTTCGAGGGTTTCGACTCTGGCCACCAGCCGCTCGAAGAACGTCTGGATCTCGAGCCGGGCGAGCGACGCCCCCATGCAGAAGTGGGTCCCGAACCCGAACGAGATGTGGTGGTTGGGGTCGCGGGTCACGTCGAACACGTCGGGGTTGTCGAAGTGTGCGGGATCGCGGTTGGCCCCCGCGTAGGCGAGCAGGACCTGCTGGCCCTTGCGGATGGTCTGACCGTGGAGCTCGTAGTCCTCGGTGGCGACTCGGCAGAAGTTGTGCACCGGAGTGACCCAGCGGATGAACTCCTCGACCGCCACCTCCATGTCGGCGCCCGCCTGGAGCTTCGCCCACTCCGCGGGGTGGTCGGCCAGGGCGAGCAGGGTCCGGGCGATGACCGTCCGGGTCGTCTCCGCCCCACCGTCGAGGAGCAGCAGACAGTCGGCGATGATCTGATCGAGGCCGAAGGGCGAACCACCGACCTCGCCGCCACCGTCTCGTTCGACCTCGACCCAATGCGACATGACGTCGTCGGCCGGGCAGCCCTTCTTCTCCTCGTAGAGTTCGGACGCAGCGCCGGCGAACTCCATGGCGGAGATGATGCCCTCCTCCTCGTGGTAGCGGGGCCCACCGCCGAGCGCGATCGTGGTCTCCGACCAGTGCTGCAACTTGGGCCACATCTCGTTGGGGAAGCCGAGCAGCAGGCCGATCATCTGGGCGGGGAGCGGCGCGGCCAGCTCGCTCACGATCTCGGCCCGACCGTTCTCGATCGCGGCGTCGAGGAGCGACTCGACGGTCTCGAGCACGTGGTCCTCCCAACGACGCACGGCCCGGGGGGTGAACCGGCGGCTCACCAGATTGCGGCGGGCCAGGTGGAGCGGGTCGTCGTTGCCGATGATCGACTCGTCGGCGGGGATGTTGGGTCGGTATCCACCCTTCTCCTTGTCGGAGTTGATGAACACCCGCTTGTTCTTCTCGATCTCGACGATGTCGGCGTAGCGGGTGACGACCCACAGCTCGTTGATGTCGTCCCAGTGCAGCGGCGAGTGCTCGCGGAGCCACGCGTATCGGGAGTACGGGTCGTCGACGTAGAAGTCACCGTCGAGGATGTCGAGGGGGCGCGGATCGATCATGTCCGAACCCTAGAGAATCGTGGGTCAGTCAGGGTAACTGGAGCCGGTGGGCATGCCCCGGCTCGCGATCGTCACGACGGCGCCGTAGACCATCAGCACGCCGGCGGTACCCAACAGGGTGGTGCGCTCACCGAGATCGAGGCCTCGGGAGTCGGCTGCGAGCCCCAGAATCAGCGTGCCGACCCAGACGAGGCCGCCCCAGGCGATCCCGAAGAGCGACATCACGCGACCCCGCATGTCGTCGGCCACCACCTGCTGTACGAGCGTCTGCAGCGTCGTCATCGTGCCGAAGTAGAAGAATCCCAGCACCACCTGCCACGCGACGGCCACGGCCAGCGTGTCCGACATGGCGAAGCCCGTGAGACAGACCCCGTACAGGAACAACGAGGCAGCCCCTCGGGTCATGCTCGGCTCCCGTTTCGAGTAGCCGACCGTGAGCGCCCCCACGATCGCGCCGATGCCGGTGGCGGCGACGATCACCCCGAAACGTCCCGCGTCCTCGCCGAGCACTTCGCTGGTGAAGGAGGGGATCAGCGCGGTGTGGGCGACCCCGAACACCGAGGCCATGGCGACGGTGGTGATGGCCAGTACGGCCGGAGTGCGCTCGCGGGCGTGGCGGAACCCGACGGCCATCCGACCGAAGACCCCGAGCGAGTCGGGGACGATCTCGTGGGGTGCGACCTTGACCCGCGTCATCAGCAGGGCGGCGGTCGACGTCGCCAACGCGAACCCGGCGAACCCGAGGTGGAAACGCCCGGATGCGATGATGCCGGCGGCGAGGATCGGGCCGGCCACCCGCGTCATGTTCTGCACCGCGGCCTGCATCGAGATCGCGCTGGCCACGTCGTCGGGGTGAACGCTGTTGACCACGAGCGCGCCCGCCGACGGCCCGATGAACGAGAAGCTGCCGCCGAGGGCCAAGGCGAGCAGGTAGATCGCCCACAAGGGCGGTGCGTCGCTCGCGGCGGTGAGAACGGCGAGGGCCGCGGCGGTCGTCGCTCCGGCGACGTAGCAGGCGACCACGACGCGACGGCGCTCGAGTCGGTCGGCCAACACGCCGGCGAACGGTCCGATCACCAGCTGGGGGACGAAGAGGGCCACGAACAACCAGGTGACGGCGAGATTGTCGCCGTCGGCAGCGCGGTCCTCGACGAGCCCCTGCAAGGTGACGTGGCTCATCCAGAACCCGATCTGTTGGATCAGGAAGCCGCTGAAGATCAGGCGGTAGGCCGAGTGTCGGAACGCGACGAAACCCCGACCTCGTTCAGATCGGATGAATCGAGCGGCAAGACCGGTGGGTCCGCTACGGACCCGTTCGGTCGGGCCGGTCAGTACTGACCCTTGTGTCCCAACACGAAGGGGATGGTACGGGCCGCGATCACCAGATCGGTAACCAGACTCCAGTTGTCGACGTAGTAGAGGTCGAGCTGGGCGTATTTCGAGTCGTGGTCGCCGTCGCTGCGGCCCATGACCTGCCACATGCCGGTGATGCCGGGCTGGACCCGCAGACGGTTGTGGAGTTCCTTGTCCCAGGCCTCGACTTCGCGGGGCAGTGCCGGGCGGGGACCGACCAGGCTCATCTTACCCTTCAGCACGTTGAAGAGCTGGGGGAGTTCGTCGATCGAGAGCTTGCGCAGCCACTTGCCCACCGACGTGATGCGGGGGTCGTCCTCGATCTTGAACAGCGGCCCGGTCGTGGTCGACAGGTGCTCGACGGACTCGAGTCGGGCCTCGGCGTCGGCCACCATCGTCCGGAGCTTGTGCATCGAGAACAGTTCGCCGTCGCGACCGACCCGAGCCTGGGAGAAGATGGCGCCCCCGGAGTTGGTCAGCTTCACCGCGAGACTCGCGACGATCAACAGCGGCGCGGCCAGGATCAACAGCACCGAGGCGGCGACGATGTCGAAGAGTCGCTTGGCCCGCGGTCGCCAACCGGTACGCCGGATGGGCTCGACGTACATCATCGGCACCCGTCCGACCGGACGGACCGTGAGACGGTGCGCAGCGATGTCGGCGAGGGTCGAGGAGAGTTCGACATGGATGCCGTGTTCGGTGAGCGAACGGATGAGTCGGTTCGAGCTGCCCACGTCGATCGCGGTGGCCGCGACGATCACGCTGTTGACCCGCATCTCGTTGAGCTTGTTGACGACCTTGCCGGGATTCCCGAGCAGCGCCAGCGGCGACTCGCCCGGCTCGCGTTCGACGAGATCCTCCACGAAACCGTGGAACACGTAGCCGAGGGCGGGGTCCGCTTCGATCATGTCGCGGACGAACTGCCCCTCGGCGTTGCGGCCGGCGATGACGACCGGTCGCAGGAGGGTGCCGTTTCGGCGGGCCCGATCGAACAGCGCGCGAGCGAACAGGCGCTCGGACACCAGTAGCACCAGCAACAGGGTGGCAGTGATCAGGACCCACCAGCGGCCGATGGTCACCTTGAGGAGGATGCTGAGGCCGCCGGTGACGAGCACGCCGATCGCGACGCTGCGGATCACCCGTGTCGTCTCGTCGATACGACGGCTGAGATAGCGGGCGCGGTAGAGGAGCTGTTGCGTGAACACCATCGGCCACACGGGAACGGACAACAGGACCAGCGCCATGTAGTCCCGGACGCTCGTGGGATCGCCCGGGTTGAGCCATTTGTTGATCCAGGTGCCGGCGACCAGCGCGATCGACACCATGAGCAGGTCGGCGATGACGAGCGTGACCTTGCTCGCGTTCAGTGAGTTCTGCCGCGTGGGTGACCCCGGCAGCGACTCGCTGTCGGGATAGAGGACCACCGGAGCCGAAGGCTCACGGGTGGACGTCGGGGGGATGTCGGTGGAGGTCATGGGTATCGAAGCACGCTCGGCCTCTGAGCGTAGACGTTGAGGGACAGGCCGTCAGTAGGCCAAATTCCCCAGTGAATTTCGTTCATTTGTTGCCGCCAAGCCGTGGGTTGTCGCCGGAATTCGGGCACGCAGCGTCCGCAGACCCGTCTCTCGTTCACAGACTGACACAATGCGTGAGAATTTTGAGCACCGGGTGTGTGGCGATTCCATGTCGGTTGGGTGACGATCCGGTCAATCGGTCGGCACCCACACGAGGACGAGGTCCTCGATGGCGATGTCCGTCTTCTCGAGGCCGACCTCGAACGTCTCGATCTCTGCCGCGGCCTCGGCCCAGGCGTCCTGGGAATCCTGGAGGGCATCGACCAGCACGTCGGCCAGCTCCTCGAGCTCGTCGAGCTTCTCCTCGAGCCGGTTCTTCGCCGTGGCGACCCGCTCCGAGGCGTTGGCGGACGTTCGCCGCGACGAGCTCGCTCGGCGCACGCCTCCCAGGATCGAACGCGACGACTTCCCGCTGAAGAGGCCACCGATCACATCGATCGCGCCGCTCAGCAACTCGTTGCGCTTCCGGTCCTTCGAGTCGGACTCGAGCTCGCGGAGCCGATCCTCGGCCTTCGCGATCGCCGCCTTCACCCTGTCCTCCTTCTTCGCCATGTCGGCCCGCAGCTCGTCGGCCTCCTCGTCGGCCCGGTCCTCGCCGGCGCGACGGCACCGTTCGACGAACTCCTCGGCCGACTCGCCGACCCTCGAGTAGAGCTTGAGTTCGGGGTTGCGCATGAGGGTGAGGACCTCGTTGCGGTAGAGGTGGTCCTTGAGCGTGCGTTGGGCGTTCGTGAAGTAGGTCTTGGTGTGGATCTTGCCGTCGGGCAACACGTAGACCGCGCCGTCCGGAGGCTCGGGACGGAGGTCGCGGTCGTCGTAGTCGACCGCGACGAAGTCGTCGCCGTCGATGTCGGCCCCGATCGGTCCGACGACGGCCTCCCATTCGGCTTCGTGGCGCAGGTCGCCCTTCGTCTCGTCGAAGAGGAGGTTGACGCGGGCGGCCAGGGCCGGCTGGAGACGGCGTCCGCTGGGACT
>JBDQKM010000095.1:0-13253 GCA_040263275.1 Acidimicrobiales bacterium | reverse complement strand
CCAATACCTGGACGCCAACTACCGCGACGCGCCTCGGCTGTTCCCCGCGGACAAGACGGGGCGCCGGACCTGCGACCGCTGGAAGCGCGACCTCGACGACCGGGTCGCGATCGTGACCGGTGCCAGCTCGGGACTGGGCGATCGCTTCGCCCGCGTGCTGGCGGCCGCGGGAGCCCGGGTGGTCGTCACCGCTCGACGGGCCGACCGGCTCGAGGCCCTCGTCGCCGACCTTCCCGACGCCCATGCCGTACCGATCGATCTCACCGCCGCCGGTGCAGGCGAGACCCTCGTCGATGCTGCGGTGTCGCACTACGGACAGATCGACGTGGTGGTGAACAACGCCGGGGCCAGCACCGCCACCCCGGCGCTCGACTTCGATGTCGACAGCTTCCGCCGCGAGATCGAGATCGATCTCGTGGCCCCCTACGGCGTCGCCCGGGCCGCCGCGGCGTGGGCGATCGACGCGTCCCACCCGCTCGCGATCGTCAATGTCGGCTCGGTGCTGGGCTCCGTTGCCGGCGGGAAGCTCCGGGTCCCGGGCTACGCCGCGGCGAAGGGCGGGATCCACAATCTCACCCGCGAGCTGGCATCGGAGTGGGCGCGCAAGCGCATCCGCGTCAATGCGCTCGCGCCAGGTTGGTTCGAAACCGAGATGAACAGCGAGATGTTCGCCGACGACCGGTCCTCGGCCTACATGGTCGACGGTGCGCCGATGGGCCGGCCCGGCGTGGAGGGCGAACTCGACGGCGCCCTGCTCCTGCTCGCATCCGATGCCTCGTCGTTCATGACCGGCGCCATCCTCGCCGTCGACGGGGGGTGGACCGCGGTCTGACCCTGTCGGTACCGTGACGTCGCCATGTCCATTCTCCGAACCGATTCCCTCTCCGTCTCCTTCGGCGGTGTCCAGGCCCTCGCCGGGGTCGACCTGTCGATCGAGAAGGGCGGCATCACCGGGCTCATCGGTCCGAATGGCGCGGGCAAGACGACCTTCATCGACGCGGTGAGCGGCATGGTGCCGTCCACCGGCTCGGTCCATCTCGGCGATCGCGACATCACGGGCATGAGCGCCAACGAGCGGGCCAACCTCGGACTCGTTCGCACGTTCCAGACGCTCGAACTCTTCGAGGACCTCTCCGTCGAGGACAACCTCGCCGCCGCGGCGGAGAACACGACCTGGTGGCGCTTCATCGTCGACGCGCTCGTGCCCCACCGGCACCGCGACACCGCCCCGGAGGTCGAGGCCGCCCTCGAACTCCTGGATCTCGTCGCCGACCGCGACCGCCACCCGGCCGACCTGAGCCACGGCCGTCGCCGGCTGGTCGGCGTGGCCCGGGCGTTGGCCGCATCGCCCGATGTCCTGTTGCTCGACGAGCCCGCAGCCGGTCTCGATTCCGCGGAGAGCGTTGCCCTCGGTGACCGACTCCGAGCCATCGCCGACACCGGGGTCACCGTCTTCCTGATCGACCACGACATGGGCCTCGTGCTCGACGTGTGCGATCGCATCCACGTGCTCGACTTCGGCGCCGTGATCGCGAGCGGCACTCCCGAGGAGATCCGGACCGACCCCGCCGTCGTCGCCGCCTACCTCGGCCGAGCGGCGTCGGCGACGTGACCGTTCTCCGGCTGCAGGGCCTCGACGCGGGCTACGACGGTGTCCCCGTCGTGCGCGGGCTCGATCTCGAGGTCGTCGCCGGCGAGGTCGTCGCCCTGCTGGGCCCGAACGGCGCCGGCAAGACCACGACCCTGCGAACGATCTCCGGTCTCCTCCCGACCATCGACGGTCAGCTCGAGGTCCTCGGCGGCGAGACCGACAGCCGTCGACCCCATCGGGTCGCCCGTCGCGGGGTGGCCCACGTGGCCGAGGATCGTTCCCTGTTCCCCGGGCTCACGGTGAAGGAGAACCTGCGCCTCGCCCCGGGGCTGAAGCGCCGGGCCCGGTCCACGGCCTACGCCCGGGCCGTCGATGTCTTCCCCGCCCTCGGTGGCCTCATGAACCGCAAGGCCGGGCTGCTGTCGGGCGGAGAACAGCAGATGCTCGCCGTCGCCCGGGCGATCGTCACCGAACCCGATCTGCTCCTGGTCGACGAGATGAGTCTCGGTCTGGCGCCGGTCATCGTCGAAGAGATGCTGCCGGTGGTCCGCAGGGTCGCCGACGAGCTCGGCGTCGCGGTGATCGTCGTCGAACAACACATCCATCTCGCGCTCGAGCTCGCCGACCGGGCGGTGGTCATGGCCAACGGTCACGTCGTGCTCGACGGCGCCGCGGCCGACCTACGGGCCGACCCCAGCCAGGTGGAAGCGAGCTATCTCGGCTGATGGCTGACAGCGGCGTTCCGGCGGGCTGGTATCCCGACCCCGATCAGCCGGGCCAGATCCGCTACTGGGACGGCGCCGTGTGGACGGAGCATCGCCAGGCCCGGACCGCACCTCCGCCCACGCCCTACCCGCCGGCCGCGGGCGACAAGACCAACGCCGGCATGGCCCTCGCCTTCTCGATCATCGGCATCGTCTTCTGCGGGGTGTTCGCCCCGGTCGGCATGGTGATGGGGCGCAACGAGCTCCAACGCATCGACGGCGGCCAGGGCGACGCCAACGCCCGCGGCATGGCGCAGGCCGCGTGGATCATCGGTCTGATCGGCACGATCATCCTGGCGGTCGGCGTCCTCGCCCTCATCCTGTTCTTCGGCATCCTCGCGAGCGCCGCGTGACCGCCTCACTGGTCTCGCGGGTCGCGTCCGGATCGACCGACCGGCCCGTGCTCGCGGCGGGTGCGGCGGCGCTGGGCGTCCTCGTGGTGAGCGCCGGCGCCGACGACGGCATCGTGCTGTGCCCGTTCCGCCGCTGCACCGGCGGCTACTGCCCCGGTTGTGGGGCCACCAGGGGCGCCAACCGACTGCTGCACGGCGACCTGGCCGGGAGCTGGACCCATCACCCGTGGATCGTGCTCGCGGCCGTCCAACTCGTGATCGTCGGCTCGGCGGCGGCGCTGATGAAGCCCGCGACCCGGCTCGATCGACTCCGTCGCGGCGCGTTACCGCTGCTCGTCGCCAACAGCGTGGTGCTGGTCGGGATCTGGATCATCCGGCTGGCCGGCGGTTCGATCCCCGGCGGCTGGCTCTTCTGAGCCCGGCGGTTCAGATGGTGCGGCCGGCGTCGGCCCAGTAGGGCTCGCGGAGGTCGCGCTTGAGGATCTTGCCGGTGCCCGTGCGCGGCATCTCCGCCACGACGTCGACCGATCGCGGACACTTGTAGCCGGCCAGCCGCTCGCGGGCCGCGGCGATGAGCTCGGCGCTCACCGCGTCGGGATCGGCCGGGCCGGACAGCTCGACGACGGCCTTGACCTCCTCACCGAACTCGTCGTTGGGCACCCCGATCACGGCGACGTCGACGACGGCGGGGTGCTCGGCGAGGACGGCCTCGATCTCGGCCGGATAGATGTTGACGCCACCGGAGATGATCATGTCGATCTTGCGATCGGAGAGCCAGAGGTAGCCGTCGGTGTCGAGGTGACCCACGTCGCCGGTGGTGAACACGCCGGGTTCGAGATGCGCCGCAGCGGTCTTGTCGGGATCGTTGTGGTACTCGAAGTCGCTGCCCATCGCATTCTTGAAGTAGAGCGTGCCGGTCTGGTCGGGGCCGAGGTGGTTGCCGTCGTCGTCGACGACGAACACCTCCATGACCTCGAGCGGCTTGCCCACGCTGCCGCCCCGCTCGAGCCATTCGTCGGCCGAGATCCGGGAGATGAACGCACCCTCGGTCGACCCGTAGTACTCGTGGACGACCGGACCCAGCCACTCGATCATCGCCCGCTTCCACGGCGGCGGGCACGGCGCAGCGCCGTGCCAGAGGGCCTGCAGCGACGACCCGTCGAACGACGACCGGACGTCGTCGGGGAGATCGAGGATGCGCTTGAACTGGGTGGGCACCAGATGGGTGTTGGTCACCGCGTGTTCGTCGATGAGGCGCAGCGTCTCGGCCGCGTCGAACTTGTGACGCATGACGATCGACGACCCGTTGACCAGGGGCATGAAGCTGAAGGCCCACTGGGCCGAGTGGTAGGCCGGGCCGGCCAACAGCGTCGTGCCCTGGGACGGGACGTATTCGGCCATGCTCGAGGAGATGAGCGCGAAGATCTCGCTGGGAATGCCCTGGCCGCCCGACAGCATGCCCCGCACGCCCTTCGGACGGCCGGTGGTGCCGGAGGTGTAGAACATCGGGCCACCCAGGAACTGGTCGCCCAACGGGGCGTCGTCGCCTGAGGCCACCAGGTCTTCGTAGGGGTCGAGGTCACCGTGGCCGGCAACGGCGGAGAACTCGATGTTCGCCGCGCGCGGGTCGGCGAGGGCGGCCAGGCCCACCTCGACGAAGCGTTCACCGACGATCAGGCCTCGGGCACCGGAGTCGTCGATCACGTAGGCCAACTCGTCGGCCACCCAGTGCCAGTTGACGGGCACGACGGTGAAACCCGTGTGGGCTGCGGCCAGCAGGGTCTCGAAGAGTTCCCGGCGGTTGCCCATCATCACGGCGATGGTGTCGCCCGAGCCGATCCCCCGGTCGGCGAAGGCGCGGGAGAGGCGCGTCACCCGGTGGGCGAGCTCCGACCACGTGGTCTCGCCGTTCTCGTCGATGAGGGCGGCCTGATCCGGTCGTTCGGCCGCGTGTGTGTCGAGCAGGATCGCCATCAGCCGCGGGGCATCCAGTTGCCGTGGGCGCCGTAGGGCACCCTCTGGGGCGTGAACACCCGAGCGACGGGCGCACCGGTGAAGTCCTGGGCGTCGATGATCCGAAGCTCGCTCCGGTCCTCGGCGGTGTCGTAGCCGAGCAGCACGATCCAGCCGTCGTCGTCGGCGGTGCCGCCGGGCCGGGGGATGAAGACGGGTTCACCGCCACACACGCTGCCCATCCGGTGCACCTCCGGCTGACCGGTGGTGAGGTCGTACTTGTAGACCTCATTGCCCATGCTCGGATTGTCGGGGGTCGTCCCGAGCTGCATCGTGTAGCCGATGTTGGTCGGCAGACCGACGAGGGCGTCATTGACACGGGCGAAGTCGCTCTTGCGATCGTCCAGCTGGGTCTCGGTGACGGTGCCTGCGGCGAGATCGACCGTCCAACGCCACAGGGTGGCCTTGGCCGAGATGTCGTCGAACCCACCGGCCATGGCGTGCTCGGCACGACACACGGTGAGCACGATCGTGTCGCCCTCCTCATGGGAATTGACCGGGTGGAACACGTAGCCGGGCTCGATCTCGAACCAGCGCACGTCGGCATCGGTGCCGGTCCGGGGCATCACCCCGAGGCGAGCGCCGTTGTCGGGTGTCCATCCGAATGGAGCCTCGCCCTTGACCGCGAGGTCGAGGTCGAAGCAGACCGGAAGATCCATCCAGATCACGTGGTTGGTGGTGATGTTGAAGTCGTGCATCATCACACCGCGGGGAAGGGTGATCGGCTCGGACTGCACGAGGGCACCCGATGGATCGAAGCGGTAGTAGCGCAGGAACTCGGGACCGACGACGTTGTAGCCGAAGGCCAACATCTCACCGGTGGTCGGGCAGAGCTTGGGGTGGGCGGTGAACGCGCCGACGACACCACCGTCCCAGTCCTCCATGCCGAGGGTGTGCAGACCGTGGTCGATCTCGTAGGCGCCGTGGGCCTCCTCGAGCACGAAGATGCGGCCGGCGTGGCGGACCACGTTGGTGTTGGCCGGCGAGTCGGCCGGGCTCATCGACATCGCTCCGCCCTGCTCGAGGGCGGGAGTCTGCACGTAGCGGTTCCGGTAGGACGCGCGGCCGGCGCGCAGATCCACCGCGTGGACCATGCCGTTGCCGAAGAACCAGTGGTCGCTCCACCCGGTGACCGGGTTGAAGCCGTTGCGCATGTACTGGCCGTCGATCTCGATCGGGATCTCACCCTCGACCTGGAGCTCGGCCACGTCGAGTTCGTGTTCGACGGGCGCAAAATTCCCCTGCAGGTGCCAGGGCACCTCCCGAGCGCCTTCGGTGCTCGTGCCGGCTTCGGTGGTCGTCATGCGTGTTCCCCTCGTGTGCTCGATCGCGAAGCTATCGCAGTCGGTTAACACTGTTAAGTCGATCGGCGCTATTGTCGCACGATCGATCCTGGAGGGGACCCATGATGCGACGGCGACTACTGCTCATCCTCGGAGTGTTCGCACTGCTGGTGGCTGCGTGCAGCGAGGCCGAGGAAGCGGTCGACACCGACGCGACCACGACGACGACGGCGGCGGCGTCCGACGCGACCGACGCGACCGACGACACCGACGACACCGAGGACGGCGAAGATCCGCCGGTCGACGACGAACCCCAGGGCGACGGCACCTCGATTGTCGAGCGCCTCGCCGGCGAGGAGTGGTTCCTCGGCACGATCCCGGATCTGCCCGTGGCCGCCGACGAGAGCCTCGAGCCGATCAAGATCGGCATGATCAACCAGGAGGACACGCCGGCCGGGTCGTTCCCCGAGTTGCGCTTCGCGGCCGACGCCGCGGTGACCTTCATCAACGCCGAGCTCGGCGGAGTGGGCGGTCGCCCGCTCGAGCTCGTGCCGTGCGCGTCGAGCTTCAGCATCGAGAGCTCCCGGGGCTGCGCCCAGGATCTCGTCGTCGCCGAGGTCGTCGCACTCGTCGGGGGCCTCGACGTGCTCGTGGAGGGCGCGCTGCCCCTCCTCGAGGAGAACGGCCTGCCGATCGTCGGCGGCATCCCCGCCGGACTCGCCGAGCAGATGAGTCCGTCGTCGTTCGCCTTCTCCGGTGGCACCGCCGGCGGCATGGCGGCGTTCATGCAGCACGCGAAAGAACAGGGATACGAGAAGGCGTTCATCGCCTACGGCGAGTTCCCGTCGTTCCAGGTCGCGGCTGAGGACTACGGCGCCCGGGTCGGCGAGAACCTCGGACTCGAAGTCCGCCTCAACGCCTTCCCATTGTTCGGCGCCGACTACACCCGTGTGCTCAACGACGCGAAGACATTCGGCGCCGAAGCGGTGATCATCAATGCCGCCGATGCTGCGTGCGTGCCCGTCATGGAGGGATTCCGCGACCTCGGCTTCGAGGGCACGCTCTACATGTTCGGCTCCTGTGCCGCGGAGGCGATCATCGATGCAGCGAACGGCGCCAACCTCGGTGTGGTCTTCAACGGCGAGGGCCCACCCGATCCCGACGCGGTCGAGGGCACGATCTTCGACTTCGCCTCCAACGAGTACAACAAGGGCAATGCCCAGGCCGCCGGCACCGTCGCCTTCCGCGGCATGATGAACCTCTACGGCATCCTGACCGAACTTGGACCCGACAACATCACGAGCCAGGGCATCATCGACATTCTCGAGAACGCCGTTGCCCGCGAGAGCTTCTGGGGTCACCCCTACACATGCGACGGCGAGCAGGTGCCCGGCCTGTCCTCGTTGTGCGCCCCACAACAGGCGCTGTTCACCATCGAGGACGACGCGAACGACGTCACGTTCATCACCGACTGGATCGACACGGTCGCCCTGTTCGGCGCGGCCTTCGCCGAGTAGCTCCGCACTGTCGTCGTGACCACGATCTTCTCCAACCTCCTCCTCGGCCTCGGGGTCGGGGGGATCATCGCGGCCCTCGCGATCGGGGTCGTGGTCACGCACCGGGCGAGCAACGTCATCAACTTCGCCCATGCGGCCGTCGGCACCTATCTGGCGCTCGTGTACTACGAGTTCCGCAGCACGGGCGAGATCGTGCAGCCGCTGCTGCTCCCTTTCGTCCCCGCTCGATTCCACCTCCTCGATCGCCCGACTGTGGCGAGCGCCCTGCTCGTGACCCTGGTGATGTCGGCGCTCGTGGGCGCGGCCACGTACTGGCTGATCTTCCGCCCGCTGCGGCTGTCGCCCCCGCTCGCCCGCATCGTGGCCTCGCTCGGGCTCATGACCTATCTGATCGGGATCATGGACGTGCGGTTCCCGCCCAGCGGCGCCGTCAACAGCGTCATCGAGGGGCCTTTGCCCGACGGACTCGTCACCTTCGGGAGCGTCAGCGTCGACGCCGATCGCTACCTCCTCGCCGGCGGCGTCGTCCTCGCGGCCATCGTCATCAGCACCCTCAGCAAGTTCACGAACTTCGGACTGGCCACTCGGGCCAACGCCGAGAACGAGACCGGTGCGGTCCTCCTCGGGATCTCGGCCGACACGATCAGCGCGCTCAACTGGATCCTCGCAACCGTGCTCGCGGGCATCGCCATGATCCTGGCGGCGCCGATTCTCAACAGCCTCGATCCGCCGACCCAGAGCCTGCTCGTGGTGCCCGCCCTCGGCGCGGCACTGCTCGGCCGCTTCCGGTCGATCGGCATCGCCACCGCGGCCGGCCTCGGCATCGGCATGCTCCAATCCGAGATCCAGGCCGCCCAGTCCGAATGGGACTGGCTCAAGGGGCTCGGCCTCGCCCAGGGCCTGCCCTTCATCCTCGTCCTGCTCGCGTTGGTGATCGGGGGTGATCGGGTCATCAGCCGGGGCGACACCCAGTACTCGCGCCTCCCGCCCGCTCCCGACCCGAAACACACCGTCGCCATCACGCTGACCGTCAGCATCATCGGGATCTTCGGGCTCTTCACACTCGGCACGGAGTGGCGCGACGCCATCATCGTCTCGGCCATCGCCGGCGTGATGGCGCTCTCGGTGATCGTCCTCACCGGCTTCGTGGGTCAGATCTCACTCGCCACCTTCGCGCTGGCAGGCACCGCCGGATTCGCCATGGTCAAGGCCGGCGACCTCATCGGACTCGGATTCCCCTGGACCCCGCTGCTCGGCACCCTCGTGGCGGTTGGCCTCGGCACCGTGGCCGGCCTCCCCGCCATTCGGGTTCGGGGCCTCACGCTGGCCATCGCGTCGCTCGCCGCCGCGGTCGCCGTCGAGGAACTGGTTTTCAAATGGGAGTGGTTCACCGGAGGCTTCAGCGGCGCCAAGGTCGAGGCTCCCTCGCTGTTCGGCATCGATCTCAGCGTGACGGTCGGCAGCGAGTTCGCCCGCAAGGAGTTCGGCATCCTCGTCATCCTCGCCCTGCTGTTCTCGATGTACGTGGTCGTCAACCTCCGGCGCAGCCCGACGGGACGCCAGTGGCTGGCCGTGCGGGCGAACGAACGTGCGGCCGAGGCGATCGGCATCTCTGCACCCCGCGTCAAGCTCTCGGCCAATGCGGTGGCCGCGTTCCTCGCGGGCATGGGCGGCACGCTGACCGCCTACCAGAACGGCTCCGTCTCCGCGAGTTCGTTCGGGTCGCTCAAGTCGCTCGTCCTCGTCGCGATGACCTACCTCTCCGGGATCGCCGCTCCCGCCGCTGCGCTCGTGGCCGGCGCGATCACCGAGACGGGCGTGCTGACCGTCGGCATGGAACAGCTCAACGACGACGCGTCGCAGTACCAGTTCGCCGTGAGCGGCCTGTTCCTGATCGTCGCGGCGATCAAGTTCCCGTCGGGCATCGTCGGCGCCTCGTCGCGGGCAGCGAAGCAGGCCAAGGTGCTCCGGTGAGCGAGCCGCGGCCGACGCTCAGCGCCTCGGGGATCGTCGAGGAGGCGATCGGCCTGATCCGCGAGCGTGGGGTCGATGCATTGTCGATGCGCGCGCTCGCCACCCGGATCGGGGTCACCGCTCCTGCCCTCTACGCCCACTTCACGAACCGCAATGCCCTGCTGCGGGCGTGTGCCCAGATCGGCTACGACGAACTCGACACCCGCTTCCGCAAGGGCGAACCGGCGTCGCCGATCGACCTGGTCTGGGTCTCCAGCCGGAGCTATGTGCGCTACGCGATGGACGAACCCGAATTGTTCTCGCTCATGTTCATGTTCCGCCCCGATGCGATCGAGATCTCGGTCGAGGCCGACAACGAACACGGCGGGGCGTCGTCGGTGTTCGACGCGATGCTCGAGAACCTGGCCGCCGCGATCACCGCCGGCGACCTTCGAGCGGCCGATCCGATCGAGTACGGGCTCGCCCTCTGGGCGGCCGTACACGGCGTCGCCACCGTGGGCGCGCTGGCCCCCGGGCTCGACACCGACGCGTTGACCGATCGGGTGGTCGGCGGGCTGCTGGAGGGTTGGAAGGCCTGAGCCTCTCGAGAGCGGCGGCGGCGGAGCGCACCTCCTCCCCCATGGGTGCGCACCACCGCCCCGCGGTCCCGAGCACCCCGAAGGGCCTCGGTGTACTCGTGCGACCCGGGCACCGACAGGCGTCCCGAGTCGAGGGCAGCCATATGTTGCGCCACTCCTCGGGCCGGGTCAAGGGGCCGAACGCCCCCGGCCGCGCCGTCAGGCACGCGGAAGCGTGGCGACCTCGCCGACCGGGACCAGCCGCGAGGTGACCTGCGGCTCGACCGAAGGCCGCACGAAGCGGAGGCCCATGACCCCGTGGTCGTGGGTCTTCGGCTCGATCCAGTTCGGCACGTCGGGATCCTCGTGGGAGACCACGATCCGTACCGACTGGCCGTCGCGGACCGCATTCTCCTTGTCGATGTAGCCCTCGCCGGTCGCGTAGTTGGCGAGGTTCTCCATCCAGTGGTTGCAGAGTTGGAAGTTCCAGTGCTGGGTCGTCGGCTCCTCGAAGTCGACGACCAGCGCCATCCCCTCGGGAACCCGCCAATAGCCGAACTCGAAATGACGATCGTCGGGCGAACCACCGATGCGCTCGTACCACTCCCGGGTGAATTCGGTCTGGTTCTCCCGGGTCAGCAGGTCCCGGGTCCACCCGGCGTAGTCCGACAGCAGCCCGAGCACGAGCTGACCGCTCACGGCGAGGCGCGTGGCCATGTCCTCCGGCGTGGGCGTGTGCGGCCGCGGGTGTTCGTCGAGGCACTCGATGGTCAGGCGGGGCTTGGTCTGGGTGGACCGATCGTCGTAGACGACGCGGCCCATCAGCTCGCGGGTGGTCGGCGCCATCGACATCCACGCCGAGCCGTCGTCGGGCGGATCGACCGACAGCACGAAATCGACCGTGCCGTCCGACGCGACGAACTCCGCCAACTCCGCAGTGTGCGGGGTGAGCGCCATGTTCGGGTTGAACGTCTCGAGATGGCTCTCGGGATCGTCACCCGTGGTGAAGGCGCCGACGTTCTCGGGGATCGGCGGACTCCAAGCCGAGAGGTGGGTGTAGGCGTCGCCGGGGTTCCCGGTGATTCGATAGCGGTAGCGGGGATCGACCGGCTGCACGATGTGGTCCTGGTTGGGCGACTGCACCCCGATACCGCCACTCAGGGGCGGAGGGATGATCCCGATACGCGACGGCTCGATCCCCGGGGTCGTCCGTTCGATGCCCCGGAACGACGCCATGAGGATCATCCGGATGATGTAGCGGAACCCCTCCACGCGGTCCTGCCCATTGCCGTCGGAGGTCTCGCGCAGGGCGATGTGGCCGGCCGCCTTCAACGTGTCGCAGAAGTCGTCCCACGCCCGGCCGTCGTGGAGCCGAGCAGCCCGCTCGGCATCGAACTCGCTCATCACCGGTCCTTCGTTCGGGGTTCGATCAGGCGAGAGCTTCGCGGAGGAACGCGAGCTGCACCAGTAGGAGGTTCTCCGCGACCTCCTCCTGCGGCGTCATGTGCGTCACGCCCGACAGGGGAAGCACGGTGTGAGGCCGGCCCGCCTCGAGCAGGGCGCGGGAGAGCTGCAACGTGTGGGCGGCGACCACGTTGTCGTCGGCGAGTCCGTGGATCAGGAGCAGAGGCGGGAGGGCCGCGTCGCCGAGGGCAGCCACGTCGGGGGTGAGATCGCTGCGCTCGTAGTTCTCGGGCTCGGTGTCGGGGTGGCCGAGATAGCGCTCGGTGTAGTGGGTGTCGTAGAGCCGCCAGTCGGTGACCGGCGCACCGGCGACTGCAGCATGGAACACGTCGGGACGCCGCAACACGGCCAGGGCGGCCAGATACCCGCCGAACGACCAGCCCCGGATGGCGACCCGCCCGAGATCGAGCCTCGGCTCGACTGCCGCGGCCGCGTAGAGCGCTTCGATCTGGTCCTCGAGGACGGGGGCGGCGAGATCGCCGCGCACTTCCCGCTCGAAGGCCGGGCCCCGGCCGGGGGTGCCCCGGCCGTCGGTCACCAGCACCGCGAATCCCTGATCGGCGAACCACTGCGAGGCGTGGAACAGCGACCGGGCCTGCTGCACCCGTTGGGCGTGGGGCCCGCCGTAGGGATCGAGCAGCACCGGGAGTTTCGCGTCGTCGGCCGCGTCGGCGGGCAACAGGAGGGCAGTGGCCAGCTCGCGCTCGCCGAGACGCACCAGCCGCAGGTTCAACGCCACGTCGGGGATCTCCGAGTGGTCGGTCAACTCGCCGATGGCGTCGCCCGCCCGCTCGACTCGGATCCTGGCCCGGTCGAAGGCCAGGCTGCGGCTGCTCACGACTGCGACGTCGCCCCCGGTCACCATCGAGTGGACCCCCGGCTCCTCGGTCAGCCATTCCGGCTCGCCCGACCAGCTCACCCGCGCGAGGTGCACTGTGGTCGGCTCGAGCGAGGCGGTGATCACGATCCCACGCTCATCGACCCCGACGATGCGGCGCACCTGCACGGCGTCGTCGGTGATCGGCTGACCGTCGACACACAGCCGGCGGGCGGATCCGACATCCTGCACGGTCACGAGCCGGCCGCCGTGGCGGGTCGGGGCACCTGGTACGAGTTCGGTCCAGTGCTCGTCGTCGAACCGGTGAACCTCCTCGACGGCGCCCGAGGCGGGGTCGACGAACACCACGGCGGTCGTGCGTTGGCTCCGGTCCTGCACGGTCAGCCAGATGCCGTCGTCGTCCCAACGGGCATCGGCGAGGTACTCCCATCCGCCGGCCGACCAGTCGATGTCGGTCCGGCCACCGTCGAGGCCGACGATGGCCAGATCCACACGGGCGTTGGCCGTGCCCGCGGCCGGATACCGCATGGCCGTGGGCGCCAGGGCGGGCGTCACCGGCGCGGAGATCCACCATTGCTCGACCGAGGACACGTCGACCCGCTCGACGAGCAGCCGGCCACCGTCGGGGGACCACCAGAACCCTCGGGTTCGCCCCATTTCCTCACCGGCGACGAACTCGGCGGACCCCCAGCTCACCGTGTCACCGGTCTCGGTGATCACGCTGCGGTCGACTCCGTCGATCACCGCACGGAGCTCGGGGCCGCGCACATAGGCGATGTCGCGGCCGTCGGGAGAGAGCCGAGGATCGAAGACACCTGCGGCCGTCGGCAGCATCGCGACCTCGCCGGATTCGACGTCGACGCGGGCGAGTTGGCCGCCGATGGCGAAGGCCGCCACGT
>JBDQKM010000094.1:0-13316 GCA_040263275.1 Acidimicrobiales bacterium | reverse complement strand
TGGTGGCGGAGGCGGTGGTTCGGGTGTTGTCGGATTCGGTGGTGCGTGAGGGGTTGGTGGCGCGGGGTCGGGTGCGGGCGGAGGAGTTGGGGTTGGAGGTGTCGTCGGCGCGGATGCGGGCTGTGTTGGCGCCGTTGCTCGAGACCACCCCATCGCGCGAGACCACCCCATCGAGCCAGGCCACCCCATGAGCACGCCGGTCACCTTCGTCACGCCGCGCTACGGGGCGGACGTTTTGGGCGGTGCCGAAGCGGGCGCTCGCCAGCTCGCCACCCGTCTGGCGGCCGACGGGCGCGACGTCACGGTCATCACCTCCTGTGCGTCGTCGATGGCGACCTGGGGCGACGACTACGCCGCGGGCGACACGGTCGAGGACGGGGTGCAGGTGCGGCGTTGTCCGGTGGACCGGCCCCGCGCTGCGGACTTCGACGCCCTGAGCGACCGTGTGCTGCCGCGAGGTCGGACCGTGTCGCTCGCCGAGGGGCTCGACTGGATCGACCAGCAGGGCCCGACCAGTGCCGTGCTGCTGGACGCCGTGGAGGCCGTCGACCGCGGGGTGCTGGTCTTCTACCCGTATCTGTACCACCCGACGGTGCGGGGACTTCCGAGGGCTCGCGTGCCCACGATCCTCTATCCGGCAGCCCACCGCGAACTACCGCTCGAGCTCGCGGTCTTCGACGAGGTCTTCGCCGGGGCCGGGGGTCTGGGTCTGCAGACGCGGGCGGAGCAGGCGCTGGTGCACGAACGGTTCCCGGCCACCGTGGCCCGGCCCCAGGCGCTCGTCGGCCTCCCGGTGGAGATGCCCGCGGCCCCCGACGCAGCCGCGGCCCGCGCCGCGTTGGGTCTCGGTGACGAGCCCTTCGTGCTGTGCCTCGGCCGTGTCGATCGAGGCAAGGGCACCCACGACCTCGTCGAGCGGTTCGCTCGCTTCCGAGCCGAGCGCGGCCGCGGTCGGCTGGTGCTCGCCGGGCCGGTCGCCGAGGCGCCGCCGTCGGTCGCCGGTGTCACTGCGCTCGGGCCGATCCCGGATGAGCACAAGTTCGGTCTGGTCGCCGCGGCCGACGTGCTGATCAACCCGTCGTTCTACGAGTCGTTCTCGATCGTCATTCTCGAGGCCTGGCTGGCGGGCACCCCGGTGCTGGTCAACGGCTGGTGCGCCCCGATGGTCGAGCACGTGACCAACTGTGGTGGTGGCTTGTTCTACCAGGGCATGGCCGACTTCGATCTGGCTCTGGGGCGTCTCCTCGACGAACCGGGCACCCGCGCCGCCCTGGCCGCGGCAGGAGGCGACTATGTGCGCCGGCGCTACGGCTGGCCGGCGGTGTCGGCTCGGCTGGACGGGCTGGTGGAGCGGGTCAGCCGAGTTCTTCGGTGATGTCGCCCGGTGGCACCGTGCGGGGGGGCCGGGTCACGCGGACCACCAGGTCGGCGAGGAGGCCGATGACCAGCACCTGCAGGAGGGCGAAGCCGAGGAGCAGCGTGTTGGCGGCCGGGCGGAAGTCCTTGTCGACGAGGTCGTAGCCGAGCTTCCCGACGAACACGAGACCGAGCAACGTCGCGATCGGCAGGACCACGCGGAGCGGGTCGTAGGAGAGGATCATCCTGATCACCTGCAACGCGTAGCGGCGGGTGTCGGCCAGCCAGTGGAACTTGGAGGTGCCGGCCCGCTCGGCGTAGTCGATCGGCGTGAACTCGAGCGAGTAGCCGTTCATGAGGAACGCCATGGTGATCGTGGTGACGCACGAGAAGCCCGCCGGGAGCTGATGTGTGTACTGGAGGGCAACGTCGCGGCGGAAGGCACGGAAGCCGCTGTTGAGGTCGGGGATCTTCGTCTTCGTGAGATACGACGCGAGGCGGCGGATCACCCACTTGGCCGGGACCCGGAAGAGCTTGAGCGTGCCCTGCTCGCTGGTACGGGCACCGACGATGTGGTCGCCGTTGCCGAGTGCGTCGACGAGCGCAGGGATCTCGTGGTTCGGGTAGCTCATGTCGGCGTCGGACCACACGACGATGCGTCCGTTGGCCGCTTCGGTGCCGATGCGCCGAGCCGTGCCGGCGCCGCGGTTGCGGGCCGATCGCATCACCCGTACGTGGGGTCGGCCGACACCGATTTCGGCGGAGCCGTCGGTCGACCCGTCGTCCACCAGCACGAGCTCCCATGAGTAGGGTGAGGCCTCCATGGAGCTGCTGATGCGGTCGATCTCGTCGGCGAGATGCCCAACCTCGTTGTGAACGGGAATGACGATGCTGACGTCGAGCGTCGGTTCGGTGGCGACCACGGCGTGAGCCTAGGCGTGCGGCGACTGCCCCTGTGGGTCCTGCTCGGACTCGTCCTGCTGCAACCCACGCCCCATCGAGTGAGCCAGACCGTGGCCGGTGATCTCGGCGACTCGATGTTCTTGACCTGGACCCTCGAGTGGGGCGCCCGCGCCCTCTTCGAGGACCCGCTGGGGGCCTTCGACGCCAACATCTACCATCCCGAGCCCGACACACTCGCCCTCTCCGACCCGATGCTGTCGCTCGCCCCCGTCTTCGGGCTGGTCGACTGGCTCACCGGCGACTCGATCGTGGCCCTCAACCTGCTGATGTTCGGGCTCTTCGTCGGGGCGCTCGCGGCCGCGCACGCGCTGGCCATGCGCATCTTCGGCCGAGGTGACGTCGCCCTCGTGGTCGCGGTCGTGGCCTGCTGCAACAGCTTCGTCTTCGGTCAGCAGAACCATCCCCAGCTCCAGACCTTCGGCTTCATCTCGCTCTGCTTCCTGTTGCTGTTGCGAGCGCTCGACCATCGTCGGGCCCGAGACGGCATCTGGCTCGGGTTGGCGATCACGGCCATGACGCTGGCCAACGTGTACTACGGCCTGATCTGGGTGCTGAGCGCCCTCGTCGTCGTGGCGGTGCTCCGGTTGCGGGGATCGCTGCCGACCCTGCGCTCGATGGTCCGTCCGGCGGTGCCCGCCATGCTCATCGGTGGGGTGCTCCTGGGCCCGGTCGCCCTGGTGTACCGAGCCGTCGACGAACGCAACGGCCTCGCCCGCGCCTACGAGCCGCAGAACTCCCTCCTGCCGACCGACCTTCTCACGCCCCAGCGCGACAACTGGCTCTGGGGGTCGGCGCTCGACGGCATCAACAGTGCGGGCAAGGCGGGAGAGCACGCGTACTTCCCCGGATTCGTCGCCATGTCGCTCGCCGCGGTCGGCGTCTGGCTCGCGTGGCGGCTGGCCCGGCGCGGCGCCGACGTGGTTCGCACTGGTGTCCGTGTCGACGAGCTGCTCGCCGTGGTCGCGGCGGGCGCGGTGGCCGCGGTGTTCGCCCTCGGCCCGTCGCCCGGCGGCGTGAAGGGACCGTTCAGGCTCCTGCACCGGTTCGTGCCGGGGTTCGACGGCATCCGTGTGACCTCGCGTTTCTCGGTCATCGCCTTCGTGGCCGGTGCCCTGCTCGTGGGTCTCGCCGTGCAGTTCCTGATCGACCGGGCGCCGCGGGCTCGAAGCGCCTGGATCGCGCCGCTCGTCGTTGCGTTGGTCCTGTTGGAGGTGGGCGGCCCGATGGCTCGCGTCGACGTGCCGGAGGGCGAACGCCTCGCCGTCTACGCGGCCCTCGCCGAACTCGACGAGGGCGTCGTGCTGGAGCTGCCGATTCGAGTGCCGTCCGACGGTGTGGCCTGGGCTTTCGTCGAAGCCCCCCGGATGTATCACGCCACGACCGATTGGAATCCCCGGATCAACGGCTATTCCGGGAGCACGCCGAGGGGCTTCGAGGAGCGGGCCCGCATCCTGCAGACCTGGCCGTCCCCCGAGGCCGATGCGCTCGGGCACGAACTCGAGGTCGCCTACGTGGTGCTCCACGGCGGGGTCGAGCAGGGCACGCCGGCATTGAGCGAGGACGAGATCGACCGTCGCGTCGCCGATGCCGAGGCGGCGGGACACCTGGCACAACCGCACGGCGAGGACTGGCTGATCGTCCTCCGGTGAAACCGGGTGACGAAAGTCCATGGTCCACACGGCCTATGTTGGTTCAGGCGCGGTCGGGTTCATCCGAATGGTCAGGTATGGCTCGTCGTCTTCTCGCTGTCTCCGCCGCCCTCGCGCTCGCCGCGACCGTGGTGGCGACCTCTCCCGCGTCTGCCGGTGGCGTAGCCCCCTACGAGAAGGACTGGGCTCTGCTGCTCGACGGCTGGAACCGCAGCTCGGCGCCCGTCATCGCCGACATCGACGCCGACAACCAGAACGAGATCGTCTTCGGTCACCAGGACGGCACGCTGCGGGCCTACGAGGGTGACGGCACGCTCAAATGGTCGACCCCGGCCGTTCCGTCCGTCGGCCCCGGCTGCAACGGGCAGAGCGGCGCCTCGGCAATCGACTCGAGTCCGGCCGTCGCCGATATCGACGAGGACGGAACCCCCGAGGTGATCGTGGGTGTCGGGTCGACCTGGGCGGCGAACCAGAACGGTGGCGTGATCGCGTTCAACGGCAAGACCGGGGCCAAGGAGTGGGGTACCGCGATCGGCCGGGACACCGGCAACGTCTGGGCGAACTCCGGCTCGCTCGACGGCTGGTGCGAGGGTGTCTTCTCCACGCCGGCCATCGGCGACGTCGACGGCGACGGTCATCTCGACGTGGTCTTCGCCAGCTTCGACTTCTACATCTGGGCCGTCGACCGCACCGGACAGCCCCTGAGCGGCTTCCCCTTCAACAACGACGACTCGGTCTGGTCGTCGGCCTCGCTGTTCGACATCGACGGCGACGACGACATGGAGATCTTCATCGGCGGCGACAGCACGCCGGGCGGCTACTACGACCATCTCGGTGGCGTCTTCCGGGCCCTCGACTGGACGCCGGGCGGCGTGGTCAACCTGTGGAACGCCGAGGCCAACGAGGTCTTTCACTCATCGCCGGCCATCGGCGACATCAACAACGACGGCGTACCGGAGGCGGTCATCGCCACCGGCAACAACTGGCACACGGAGTGCGGCAACGGCCACCACCAGTGCAGTGGCAGCGACGGGAGCGACCACTCGAAGGTCTTCGCCTTCCACCTGCACGACGGCTCGGCCGTGCCGGGCTTCCCGGTGAGCACCGGTGGCACCGTGATCGGGTCGCCCGCCCTCGGGGACCTCGACAACGACGGCGGTCTCGAGGTCGTCATCGGTTCCGAGGACCACTATGTCTACGCCTGGAACGGCGACGGCTCGCTCGACTGGAAGGTCCGACCGAGCTTCAACCATCTCGGCACCGGCCGGATGCAGGGCTCGCCGATCATCGCCGACCTCGACGGCGACGGAGGCCAGGACGTGGCCATCGGCGGCGACAAGGGTCTCGCTCTGCTCGACGGCATCAACGGCGGCAATCTCGAGGCGGGGATCCACTGGTCCGACGCCATGAGCCGTTGGTCGCACGAGTCGGCTCCGGCGGTGGGCGTGATCAACGGGTCGCGTCACATCGTGTTCACCTCGTTCGACACCCCCAGCGTGCGCACCCGTCTGGCGGCCTACGAGTTGCCGAACTCCTCGGCCGACGACGCCTGGCCCATGCTGCGTCGCGACGCCATGCGCCAGGGCAGTGCCGAGACCGTGGCCTGCGGGTTCTCCGTGAGCGGCACGTTCTGCGACGTCAGCGAATCCGCGTACTACGCCGACGCGGTGGCGTGGATGGTCGACGAGGGGATCACCAACGGCATCAGCGACCTGCTCTACGGCCCGAACGTCAACCTGAGTCGGGCGCAGATGGTCACCTTCCTGTGGCGCAACGCGGGGTCGCCGACCGGCAATCCGGCTCACGGGTTCGGCGACGTCCCCGCCGGGGCCTACTACGGCGAGGCCGTCGCCTGGGCCGAGGCCCAGGGCATCACCACGGGCACGTCGGCCACCACGTTCGCGCCCAACCAGGATGTCACCCGGGCCCAACTCGTCACGCTCCTGTGGCGGATGGCGGGCGAGCCCTCCGCGCCGGACGCCGGCTTCGCCGACGTGCCCGCCGGGCGCTACTTCTCCACGGCGGTCGCATGGGCCAAGCAGCAGGAGATCACCACCGGCACCTCGGCGTTCACGTTCTCGCCCGACAACGCCGTCACCCGGGGACAGGCAGCAGCGTTCCTCTACCGCTACGCCGGCTGATCGGGCGCTAACGCCAGCCCACGTCCTGGTAGATCCCGGTCATGCCTGCGGCCGCATCGGTCCAGGTGTGCGCCTTGATGCGGTCTCGCAACACGACCGGCACCTCATCCGGCGTGTCGAGCGCGGCGATGATCGCCTCGGTGAAGGCGTCGGGGTCTCCGGGAGCGACCAGGGGCACGGTGTCGCCGATCAGCTCCGGGAGGGCGCCTGTCGCGGTGGCGACCACCGGCGTGCCGATCGACAGGGCCTCGAGCGGCGGGAGCGCGAAACCCTCGTAGTGCGACGGCCACAGGAGCGCGTCGGCGCCGCCGACGAGGCTCGTGCGGTCGTGATCTGACAGCTCAGGGAGCCTGAGGACCCGCCCGGCGCGATGGCGGCTGATGGCGGCATCGACTGCCTCGTCGTCGTTGCCGGAAGGGCCGGCGACGACCAGCCGAAGGTCGTCGGGCAACGCGTGCAGCGCCTCGACAGCGGCGGCCACGTTCTTGCGCCGCTCGACCCGACCCAGCACCAGGAGGTACGGCCCACCGGCGATCCGTCGGCCGAGCTGGTCGTCGCCGCCGGTCAACGGGGTCACGGCATGGTGGACGAGCCGAACCCGTTCATCGGTCAGGCCGAATTCGGCGATGGCCTCCCGGCGGACGAGGTCCGAGGTCACGTGGAGGGTCGCGCCGCGCCGCACGGCACGACGGATGGCGCCGGCCATCGCCTGGACCGCCGGCTCGCACCATTCCGGATGGGCGATCGGGGTCATGTCCTGCAGGGTGATCACGCTCCGCGGGTTCGGCGGGGCGATGAAGTTGGTGCCGTGGACGACGTCGGCCTCGCCGGCCACGAATCGGCCCGGCGGGAACCCGGATCGGGCCCAGCCCACCAGGGCGACCGACGCCGGGACGCGACTGCGCCGCACCGGGAAACCGACATCGGGTCGCTCGCCGCGGGCGGTGAGCAGCCATCCCCGCACGGCGACGTCGTCGCGGGCCCGAAGTGCGCCGATCAGGGCGCGGGTGACCTGGTGGATCCCGGTCGGCGGCCCGATCAGCGACGTGACGTCGATCGCGACCCTGACCCGGCTCATGGCACGTAGACGCCGTTGAGCGCCAGTGTCGTCACCATCGTCAAGGCGACGGCCGACGCCGTCGGCAGCCATCGGTCGAGTCGCTCGTTGCGGCTGATCATCGCGGCCGCGATCACGAGGGGGAACACGCTGAGTGCATAGCGTTCCATCGAGTTGAGGTTGTCGGCCGCGACGAGCATGAGGGTGGAGGGCACGGTGTAGACCCACAGGTCGACCGAGAGACGGCGCACGAGGTGTACCGCGAGGCCGATGAAGATGAAGGCGGCGATCGTGTGGAACAGTTCGCCTTCGTCACCCCGGAACCCGTCGGCCAGGCCCCGAACGAGACGGCTGATCGGTTCGGTCACCTCGCCCCGCAGGTCGCGTTGGGCATCGATGGGGGCCCGCCAGCCACCCTGTTCGCGCTCCGCCCACACCAGGAAGGTCAGGGTGCCGAGCGGCGCCGACGCCACGGAGAGGAGGGCGGCCGGGGATCGGCGGTCGCTGCGCCACGCGTGCACGGCCGCGGGGAAGGCCAGGAGGCCGGCCACCGGTCGCGTCAGCCCGGCCAGGAAGCCGAGCGCCGCCGTCGCTCCCCAACGGCGCGCCCGGGCGGTGAGGAAGAATCCCATGGCCAGGCAGAGGTAGAGCGCCTCGCTGTAGCCCAGTACGAGGACGAAGGCGGGCGGGAACAGCGCGAACAGTCGGACCGTCCGCCGGGCGGTGCCATGATCGCCGGTCTCCTGCACGGTGATGCGATACAGGAACATCCCGGCGACCAGGGCCAGGAGGTTGGCGAGGACCACGAGCGCGATGTCGGGTCGGTCACCCACGGCGCCGAAGACGCGGCCGAGCAAGGGCCACAGCGGAAAGAAGCGGACGCCGCCTTCGAGGGTCGGCGAGTCGTAGCCGTCCATGGCGAGGTCGCGGTACCAGGTGCCGTCCCAGGGAATCAGGCCGTCGTCGATGGGGGAGAAGGCCGGCGGTGGCTCGAGTCGGTCGAGGATCGCCCAAGTCGCGATGTAGGCCGTCGCGACATACAGGCGCGCTTCCGTCCACGACGTGAGCGAGGCGATGAAGTCGGGCTTCCAGGACCTCATCGGATCGGCTCGTATCGCGTGAGCAGCATCCGCTCGAACACCTCGGTCGGGGCGACGAGCTGGTCGGCCCGGCGCGTCCGGTTCAGCGTGTCGATGACCACCTCGCACCTGTTGCCCAGGCTCTTGTAGCCGAGCCCGGCCACCAGCCAGATGTCGTTGTCGCCGGCCGCAGCCTCGATACGGGCCAGGAACTCTTCAGGGGGCAGGTCGGCGATCACGTCGGCGTAGTCCTGCCAGTCGATCAGGAATCCGTCGCCGCGGGGGTACGCGATCGACTCCAGCTCGGCCGTCATCGCCCGACGGGTGGCGGGTCCCACCTGGTCGGGGCAGAACGCGACGATGTCGCCGGGCTGATGGCCGGCGTCGATCCGGGCGGCGACGTCACCCGCCTGGGTGCGGTCGCGACGGGCCTCGTCGGCCCCGACGACGAGTCCGAAGCAGACGACGAAGGCGAGCGTCGCCCAGCCGACCCAGCCGGGCAGCAGGGTGATGCCCCGGGCAACGAGCAACAGGGCGAACGGCACGATGACCGCGGCGTAGCGCCCCTCGAAGGCGCCGGCCGTGATGAGGGCGATGCCACCGCCGATCGCCAAGGTCGTGACCATCGCCGCCCCGGCCACGCTCAGCGGCCCGCGGGCGAACCGCAGCTCGAGCACGTCGCCGCGGCGCGCTCCCAGCAGGCCGACCAGGAGGAGAACCAGGAGGATCGCGCCGAAGAGCTCGCCCTCGAAGCGGTTGTTGCCGCCGAGCGCCTGCATCGACTCGACCGCCAGCTCGGCGGGCCGGGCCCGGTCGGCCCACGGCGTGCCCGTCGAGCCGAGCTGCTCGAGGAACACCCCGAGCCAGACGACGAAGCTCGCGGCGCCCGCAGCCACCGCCGCCCCGAGACGGACCACGACGGTGCGGCGGGCCGGCTCGGTGACGAACACGACGCCGAGGAGGGCGAAGGTGGCGCCGATCAGCCAGAACGTCCAGTAGTGGGTGTGGATCAGCGCCGCAGTGGCCAGGGCCAGCACGCCGAGGCGGCCGAGCCGGGGCTCGTCCGCCGCCCGTTCGAACGCCAGCCAGGCAAGGGCGACCAGGAGCGTGAGCAGGGCATACATCCGCGCTTCGGTCCCGTAACGGAGCAGGAAGGGCGACGTGAGCCCGACGAGGGCGGCGACGGTCCCGAGGAGCGGAGACCGCCGGCGGCCGATCGCCCAGAAGACGGGGACCGTCGCGAGCGACGCGGCACCCGACATGGCCCGGGCGGCACCGTTCGAGTCGCCGAACAGGTCCATCCACCAGCCGAGCAGCAGGTAGTAGAGGCCCGGGTGCCCATCGTTGCGCAGGGCATCGACCATCTCGGAGAACGGGAGGCCGGCGATGTGCACCGACAACGCCTCGTCGAGCCACAGGGGTGAGGGCGCGACGACTCTCAGCACGAGGCCGCCGATGGCGGCGACAGCGACGAGTCCGAGTCCGAGTCCCCGCCATGGTGAGGTCGTGTCGTCTGGCCCGTGGGATGCAGGAGCGGCGGTGGCCACGAAGGGCGAATCTAGCCGGTTCGCCCCGCACCCCTGTCATGCGGCTCCCCGATCCCGCAGAGGAGGCCCGGTAGCCTCGGCGTCAATGCCCACTCGAATCGTCATCATCGGCGGCGGTCCCGCCGGAAACTCGTGCGCCACCACGGCGGCGCGCCTCGGCGCCGAGGTCACGCTGATCGAGCGTGACGTGATCGGCGGCGCCGCGCATCTCAACGACTGCATTCCCTCGAAGGCGATGATCGCCACCGGCAATGCCCGCCAGTTCCTCCGGCGCTCGGCGCGGATGGGTCTCGCCGACGTGGGATCGGAGGTCGACCTCGAACACCTGGCGTTGCGTTTGCGGACGATCGAGAACCGGCTCGAGTCCCAGGTCAGATCGTTGCTCTCCAGTCAACACGTCGAGTTGATCCACGGCACCGCGACGATCGTCGACGAGCACACCGTCCGGTCGACCAGCGAGGCCGGCACGTTCGACCATCACGCCGACGTGATCGTGTTGGCGACCGGCAGCCGGCCGCGGATTCCCGAATGGGCCCCGATCGACGGCGACCGCATCATGACCACGCGCGACGCGTACCCGCCCAAGTCGTTGCCGTCGCACGCCATCGTGATCGGCTCGGGTGTGACCGGTGTGGAGTTCGTCCACCTCTTCGAGTCGATGGGCAGCGAGGTCACGCTGGTCGTCAGTCGTCAGCAGGTGCTCCCGGGGAAAGACCCCGAAGTGGCAGCGGCGCTCGAGGAGGACTTCCTCCTGCGGGGGATCCGTCTGTTCAAGGGCGCGCGGGCGACGGGTGTCGAACGCGAAGGCGAAGACGTCGTGGTCAGCTGCAACGACGGTCGTGTCGCGCGCGGCTCGCACGTGCTGTTGGCGATCGGGTCGATCCCCAACAGCGAGGACCTGGGGCTCGACAACGCCGGCGTGGCGACCGACGGCGGGTATGTGCCGGTCGACGCCAACCTCCGGTCGAACATCCCCCACATCTACGCCGCCGGCGATCTGTCGGGCCGCCTGCCGCTGTCGTCGGTTGCCTCGATGCAGGGGCGGAAGATCGCCGAGCACGCCATGGGTGCGCTGCACCCCGAACGCAGCCGTTTGATCGACTACGACAAGGCGGCATCAGCCATCTTCACCGAGCCGGAGATCGCCGACGTGGGTCTGGCCGAAGCCGATGCCTTCTCTGAGGGCCGCAAGGTCCGGGTGACCAAGGTGCCGTTCGCATCGTCGGCGAAGGCGTTGATCAACGATGACTCCCGCGGATTCGTGAAGATCGTCTCCGACCCGGCCACCGGGGTGGTGCTCGGCGGTTCGATCGTCGGGCGCCACGCTGCCGAGTTGATCTCCGTGCTCGCCATCGCGGTCACCAACGGGCTCACGGTCAGCGACATCCATGAGAGCCTGATGGTGCACCCGACCCTCGCCGAAGCTCTCAGCGAAGCCGCGGAGTGAAGCAACGACAGGGAGTTCGGCTGCGCCGCACTCCCTGCGCCTGAACCTCACACAGGTGGGACGCCGTGTCGGCGGCGGCTGAAGTGGCGGTCCTTCGACGCGGCGAGGGCAAGACGGGTGATCAGCTCGCGGCGAAGGTCCTCCGGCTCGACGATGTCGTCGATGACCAGGTCGGATGCCAGGCGGAGGAGATCGACGTCGTCGTTGAACTCGTCGCGCCGATCCTGGACGAACGCGTCGCGTTCGATCTCGTCGTCGATGGCTGCGATCTGGTTCGCGAACACGGCGTTGACCGCGGCCTCGGCGCCCATGACGGCGATCTCGGCGGTGGGCAGGGCGAGGCAGGCGTCGGGGCCGAAGGCCGGGCCACACATCGCGTAGAGGCCGGCGCCGTAGGCCTTGCGAAGGATCACGCTGACGGTGGGCACCGTGGCCTCGGAGACCGCCGTGATCATCTTCGCGCCGTGCCGGATGATGCCCTGTCGCTCGACCTCGGTTCCGATCATGAAGCCGGGCACGTCGGCGAGATAGATGAGCGGGATGTTGTAGGCGTCGCACATCCAGATGAAGCGGGCGGCCTTGTCGGCGGAGTCGACGAAGAGGACACCACCGTTGGCGGCCGGGTTGTTGGCGACCACACCCACGGTGTTGCCACCGAGTCGTCCCAGACCCACGACCAGTTCGGGGGCGAAGAGCGGCTTGACCTCGAAGAACGACTCGGCATCGAGGAGCGAATCGATCACCGTCCGCACGTCGTAGCCGGTCTTCTCGTCGGCGGGGAGCAGGTCGGCGGTGAACGGGCGGGAAGGGCCCTCGGCCCGGGCCGGCGGTGGCGGCTCCTCCCACGAGGTGGGGAGGTAGGAGAAGAACGCGCGGGCCGACTCGATGGCGTCGGCGTCGTCGACGCAGAGGTTGTCGCCACACCCGGAGACCGTTGCGTGCATCCGGGCCCCGCCCATCTCCTCGAGCGTGACGTGTTCGTTGATGACCTCCTCGGCCATCCGCGGTGAGCCGAGGTACATGGATGCGTTCTTCTCGACCATGAACACGACGTCGCAGAACGAGGGGATGTAGGCGCCCCCGGCCGCCGACGGACCGAACAGGCAGCAGATCTGCGGGACCCGTCCCGACAGCGCGACCTGGTTGTGGAAGATGCGTCCCGCTCCTCGTCGGCCGGGGAAGAGTTGGACCTGGTCGGTGATGCGGGCGCCGGCGGAGTCGACGAACCAGAAGATCGGGAGATCGGCCGCCAGGGCCTTCTCGGTGAGGCGGACGATCTTCTCGACCGTGCGGGCGCCCCAGGACCCCGCCTTGACCGTCGGGTCATTGGCCATGACCAGTGCCGGCCGACCGTCGACGAGGCCCTGGCCGGTCACCACACCGTCGGCCGGGAGGCCCGCGGCGGTTGCATTCGCCAGGCGGCCGTCCTCCACGAAGGTGCCCTCGTCGAACAGCAGGGCGACGCGTTCGCGCACGTGCAGCTTGTCGTCCCGGGCAAGACGGGCCTGCGCCTTCTCGTCGATCTGGGTGGCCGCGGCCCGCGCCGCGTCGAATCGGGCGCGAATGGTTTCGTCAGACACGGGCCAAGTGTGGCCCAAGACGGGCCGACCCGGCGACGAGGGCAGCTACTCGATGACCGCGACGATGTCGCCGCCGCCGACGGAGTCGCCCTCGGCCACACGGATCTCCTTGATCGTGCCGGCCTTCTCGGCGGTGACGTTGTTCTCCATCTTCATGGCCTCGAGCACGACGATCGGGTCGCCGGCCTCGACTTCGTCGCCCACGGCGACCATGACCTTGACGATGGTGCCCTGCATCGGCACGGCGACCTCGCCGGACCCGGCACTGGCCCCCGCACCGCCTCCGCCGCCGGAGCGACGAGCCCGGGGCGCTGCGCCACCGGCTGCGACGGGGGCCGATTCCGGCACCCACATGGAGACGGAGAACCGCTTGCCGTTGACCTCGACGTCGAGGTAGCGCTTGACCGTCGGGGCATCGTCGTCGGCGCCCCCGACCGGCGCCCATCCCACCCCCGGGAGGTGGGGCGTGTACCCGACCCCCGTGGTGGAGTGGGCGT
>JBDQKM010000093.1:0-13351 GCA_040263275.1 Acidimicrobiales bacterium | reverse complement strand
CGCCGCCGGAACCGCCGGCGGTGGCACCCGCCTTGTCGGTGCCGCCGCTGGCCTCGCCGCTGCCCCCCGAGCCGGAGTAGCCGGAGAGGAGCTGGATGACCTGCTGGCGCACGCGGCTGAGGTCGGCGCCGAGCTTGACCAGCACCTGGGCCGCCACGCCCTCGCCCTCACGGATGAGGCCGAGGAGGATGTGTTCGGTGCCGATGTAGTTGTGACCGAGCTGGAGCGCTTCGCGCAGGCTCAGCTCGAGGACCTTCTTGGCCCGCGGGGTGAAGGGGATGTGGCCGCTGGGCGAGGAGCCGCCCTGACCGATGATCTCCTCGACCTGGTTGCGCACGGCCTCGAGGCTGATGCCGAGGGACTCGAGTGCCTTCGCGGCAACGCCCTCGCCCTCGTGGATGAGGCCGAGCAGGATGTGCTCCGTCCCGATGTAGTTGTGGTTGAGCAGGCGCGCTTCTTCCTGCGCCAACACCACCACTCGTCGAGCCCTGTCGGTGAACCGCTCGAACATCGGTATTTGCCTCCCAGGTCTGGGTCGTTCATGAGAGTGTATCGGTGGGATCCGTCCGGAAACGGTCGAATCGCCCAACTCCTGTTGTCTTCATCGGCAGATCGGGGACGACTGTGAACTCCTCGGCTGCGCCGACCGGGCGGTTTTCCCGTAGCGTGTCGGCGTGGCCACGTCCCCACTCTCCATCCTCCCGAGCATGGAAGACGACCTGAAGCGGGTCGAACAGGAGTTGCTCCGCGTCGTGGCGTCGGAGGGCGACTTCCTCACCGAGATCGCCAGCCACCTGATTCTCGCCGGCGGCAAGCGGGTCCGCCCCGGCTTCTCGATCGCCGCGTCCTCCGTGCTCGATCCCACCGGCGCCGCCGCCTCGATCGAGGTCGTCCGGGGCGGCTGCGCGGTCGAACTCGTCCACATCGGGTCGCTCTACCACGACGACGTCATGGACGACGCCACCACACGACGCAGCGTCAAGAGCGTCAACGCGGAGTGGGGCAACCTGCGCGCCATCCTGGCCGGCGACTATCTGCTCGGCCGTTCGTCCGAGCTCGCCGCCGACCTCGGCACCGAAGTCGCCGGCATCCTCGCCACCACCATCACCGAGTTGTGCGAGGGGCAGATCCTCGAACTCGAGTCGGCCTACAAGCCGGATCGCACCATCGACACCTACGAACGTTCGATCGCGGGGAAGACCGCATCGCTGCTGGCCACCGCCTGTCGGATCGGTGCGATCGTCGGCGAGCTGCCCCGACCGGTCGTCGAGGCCATGACCGAGTTCGGCAAGGCCTACGGCATGGCCTTCCAGGTCGTCGACGACATCCTCGACATCATCGCCACCGACGAACAGCTCGGAAAGCCGGCCGGCAACGACCTCGTCGAGGGCATCTACACGCTGCCGGTCATCCATGCACTGGCCGACCCCACCGTCGGGGCCGAGTTGCGGACCATGCTCACCCCCACGATCACGACCGCGGAGCGAGACCGCGCCCGCGAGCTCGTGCGCGCCAGCGACGGTGTGCGCATCGCCCTCGACGAGGCGCAGGGGTGGGCCGACAAGGCCGCCGCGACGCTTACCGACCTGCCCGACACCCCCGGAGCACGAGCCCTGCGGGCCGCCGCCGATCATCTGATCGAACGGGCTGCGGCGCCGCTCGGCCGCAAGCGCTTCAGCCGCAAGGCCCGCTGAGTCGGTCGACTCATCGACGGTGTCGGGCCCCGGCGCCGAATGCGCCAAGATGGGCCCCATGACGAGCCAGGAACCCCGGCCGACGACCATGCGGGCCGCCCTGCTGCTCGGCAACGGAGGCCCGGAGATGCTCGTCGTCCGCGACGACGTGGCTGTGCCCGAACCACGGGCCGGTGAGGTGCTGATCCGGGTCGCCGCATGCGGGGTGAACAACACCGACATCAACACGAGGGTCGGCTGGTACTCGCGGTCGGTCACGGCGGGCACATCGGGAGACGGGTTCGCCGAGTCGCAGACCGACGACGCGACCTGGGGCAAGGGGGGCCTCGACTTCCCCCGGATCCAGGGCGCCGACATCTGCGGCACCGTCGTCGAGACCGGCGACGACGTCGATGCCGACCTGGTCGGCCGGCGGGTGCTGGTCGACCCGTGGATCCGTGACCAACACGACCCGGCCGACCGCACCCTGGCCGGCTATCTCGGCAGCGAACACGACGGAGGGTTCGCCGAGTACTGCGCCGTCCCGGCCGGCAACGTCCATCCGGTCGCGTCGCGACTGTCCGACGTCGAACTCGCGACCTTCGCGTGCTCCTGGTCGACCGCGGAGCACATGCTCCAACGCGTCGGCCTGACGGCCGGACGGTCGATCGCCGTTCCCGGCGCCTCCGGCGGCGTGGGCAGCGCCCTCGTGCAGCTCGCCAAGGGCCGGGGCGCCCGCGTGGTGGCCATCGCCGGCAGCACGAAACTCGACGAAGTGCGTGCGCTCGGACCCGACGAGGTCGTCGCCCGCGAAACGCCGGATCTCGTCCGGGCCGTCACCGCGGCCAACAGCGGCCCCCTCGACGTCGTGGCCGACATCGTCGGTGGCCCCGACTTCGTCGAGTGGCTCGACGCGCTGGTCCGCGGCGGCCGCTACGTGACGTCCGGCGCCATCGCCGGGCCGATCGTCGAACTCGACCTGCGCACCCTCTACCTCAACGACCTCGAGCTCTACGGCGCGACGGTCTACGGACCGCAGGTGTTCGCCGACCTCGTGGGCCACATCGAGCGGGGCGAGGTCCGCCCCGTCGTCGGCGGCACGTATCCGCTCGAACGGATCGACGAAGCCCAGGCCGCGTTCGTCGAGAAGCGCCACACCGGCAACCTCGTGATCACGATCTAGTCGTCGACGGACCCCTCGGCGCCGGACGAGTCGATGGCCTCCGGGCGCAGCGTCGGGAAGAGCACCACGTCGCGGATGGTGGTGGTGCCGGTGAGCAGCATGATCAGCCGGTCGATGCCGATGCCGAGACCGGCTGTGGCGGGCAGCCCGTACTCGAGCGCCCGCAGGTAGTCCTCGTCGACGACCATCGCCTCGTCGTCACCGGCGGCGCCCTCGGCCTCCTGGGCCTCGAAGCGCTGGCGCTGCACCACCGGGTCGGTCAGCTCGGAGAAGCCGTTGCAGAGCTCGCGGCCGGCGACGATGGCCTCGAACCGTTCGGTGTAGCCCGGCCGCTCCCGGTGCTCGCGGGACAACGGCGACACCTCGACCGGATAGTCGGTCACGAAGATCGGGCCCCACAGTTCGGGCTCGGTCGTCTTCTCGTAGATCTCGAGGATCAACTTGCCCGGTCCGTAGTGGTCCTTCACCTCGACGCCGAACTTGTCGCACAGCGCCCGCAGCTCGCCGATCGGCGTCTCGAGGCTGACCTCGACACCGGCGTGTTCGAGGATCAGCTCCTCCATCGTGGCGCGGCGCCACGGGGTCGACAGATCGACCTCGCGGCCGTCGTAGTCGATCGTGGTCGAACCGATGACGTCGGTGGCCGCCGCAGCCACGAGCTCTTCGGTGAGGGTCATCATGTCGGCGTGGTCGGCGTAGGCCCAATAGAGCTCGAGCATCGTGAACTCGGGATTGTGGCGGGTCGACATGCCCTCGTTGCGGAACACCCGGCCGATCTCGAAGACCCGCTCCATACCGCCGACCACGAGCCGCTTCAGGTAGAGCTCCGGGGCGATGCGCAGGAACAGCTCGGCATCGAGCGCGTTGTGGTGGGTGACGAAGGGCTTGGCCAGGGCGCCGCCCGGGATGGGGTGCAGCATCGGCGTCTCGACCTCGACGAAGTCGCGTTCACCCAACCAGCGGCGGATCGAGGCGACGATCGCCGAACGCTGTCGGAAGGCGAGGCGGGCCTCGTCGGTGACCCACAGGTCGACATAGCGCTGCCGATAGCGCAGGTCGGGATCGGTGATGCCGTGCCACTTGTCGGGGAAGGGACGCTGCGCATGGGCGAGCACCGTCCACCCGTCGACACGAACCGACAGCTCGCCCCGCTTGGTGTTCATCACGATGCCGGTGACGAGGACCCAATCACCGATCGAGAGATGGGTGAACCCTTCGAAATCCGGGGTCGACCGAGCCATGGCGAAGAGTTGGATGCGGCCGGTCGAGTCCTGCAACACGCCGAAGGCGAGCTTGCCCTGGTCGCGGCGCAGCATCAGGCGGCCCGCGATGGAGACGACGACGTCGGTCTCGGCCCCCGCCTCGAGTTCGGCGTGGTCGCGGATGATCTCCGCCGCGGTCGCAGTGACCTCGGCGCGGTACGGGACGGGTTCGGTCATCGTTCGTTTCGTTGGTGGACGATCCGCAGACCGTGGAGGGTGAGAAAGGGCTCGACGTGCTCGATCGTGGCCGCGACCGGGGCGATCAGGTGGGCCAGTCCGCCGGTGGCGACCACGTTGATGTCGCCGAGTTCGCCGGCGAAGCGCTCGACCATGCCGTCGATCATCGCCGCGAAGCCGTAGACGGTGCCCGACTGGATCGATTCGACCGTCGACTTGCCGATCACGCTGCGCGGCTCCACGAGCTCGATCGCCCGCAGCTGGGCGGCCCGACCGAACAGGGCGTCGAGACTGACCTCGATACCCGGTGCGATCGCCCCGCCGAGGAACTCACCGTCGGCCGAGATCACGTCGAAGTTGTTGCCGGTGCCGAAATCGACGACGACGGTCGGTCCGCCGTAGAGATCGTGGGCCGCGATCGCGTTGGCGATCCGGTCGGCACCGACCTCCTTGGGGTTGTCGTAGAGGATCGGCATGCCGGTCTTCACGCCGGGCTCGATGACGATGGGCTCGAAGTCGAGATAGCGGGTCACCATGTCGCGGAGGTTGGCGAGAATGCGGGGCACCCCGGAACAGATCGCGATGCCACGCAGATCCGCTTCGAAATCGGTCCCCGCCGTGTCGAGCAACGACCGGATCGCGATGGCGTACTCGTCGGACGTGCGGGCCGAATCGGTCGAGAGGCGCCAGTGGTCGACGAGCCCGACGGCCGCTCCGTCGCCCGACTCGCTGTCGAGGTCGTAGAGCCCGAGCACGTTCTGGGTGTTGCCGACGTCGATCGTGAGGAGCACGCCGAAACGCTACCGGCTCAGCTCAGGCCTCGTGAATCCTGCTTCAGGGCGAGGTCGACCGACACGGCCGAGGCGACCACGAGACTCCGGAGCGGATCCTCGAGCGGCCGGTGGATCTGCAGGACGTAGTTGTCGGCCGTCGTGAACATGGTCTTGGCGAGCCCTTCCCACGTCTTGGTGATGCGGGCGACTTCGTTGCCCTGGGCATCGAGCAGGTTGAAGTTCCAGGCCCGCCAGTTCTCGCCGTTGAGGCTGCCCAGCTCGCCGTGGACACCTTCGAGCGCGAACCGGATCTTGCCGATCATGTTCTTCTGCACGATGGAACCGACCGGGTTGCCGGCGGCATCGGTGACATGCACCTTCGACTTCGCGAACTTGGCGGGACGGGTGACGGTGAGCTGCACGGCACCGTTCATGTCGACCAGCTGGAGCGAATGGGTCATGAACTGATCCAGGCTGCTCACGAACCGGGCGACCTTCTTGAGTGTCGACTGGCCGACCTGGCGGATTGCCCCGATCTGGGTGCCGTGCTGGTCGTAGATGGCGTACTCGGTGTTAATCTCCAGGAGCTTGGCCTTCTGGTTGACCACCAGCACCGGTTCGCTGAACAGCGTGCCGCCGCCGGCCGCGCCCGACTCGACGCCCGCCTTCTCCGACACCTGCGCCTGGATCTTCTCCGTGGGCATCGCCGTGGTGGGGACCGCGCCGGCGTCGGCCAGCGGATCGGTGGCCTGGCGGCCGTGGTCGGACACGTGATCGGTCCACTCGGTGCCGTCGTGGTAGCGCAGCTCGTGCTTGCCGCCCGGGTCTGGGTACCAATCGGCCTTGTGCTCGGTCATTCGGCGAGGTTAGGTCAGATGCTGCAGCCGTCGTTGTCGATCAGGCGGGCCTTGCTGAACTTCACCGCGACGAGCAGGCGGACCTTGCCGATCAGCGGACCGTCGGCGACGAGCGTGTCGGCCGGCACCGCGGCCACATAGTCGACCGTGCCGAGATCCGCCGAGCGCAGCACCTCCCGCATCAGCGCCTCGATCGATGCAGGATCGCGTTCCCCCGCCTCGAGGGCATCGAGCCCGGCCGAGAGGGCACGCCGCAGCAGGGGCGCCTGCCGACGCTCGTGGTCGGTGAGGTAGACGTTGCGGCTCGACATGGCGAGACCGTCGTCCTCCCGCACGATCGGGCAGGCAACGACCTCGATCGGCATGCTCAGGTCGTGGACCATGCGGCTGACCACCGCGACCTGCTGCCAGTCCTTGGCCCCGAAGTAGGCCCGCGACGGGCCGACGATCGAGAAGAGCTTCGCCACGACCGTGGCCACTCCGGCGAAATGGGTCGGCCGGTGGACGCCTTCGAGCGGGGCGGCCACACCGGGCACGGTCACGACCGTGTCGATCGGCGTCGGATACATCTCCTCGACGGAGGGCACGAAGACGTAGTCGACGCCCGCGGCTTCGCACCGGGCGGAGTCGGCGACGAGGTCGCGGGGGTAGTCGGCCAGATCCTCGCCCGGCGCGAACTGGAGGGGGTTCACGAAGATCGACACGACCGTCCGGTCGTTGCCGGCGACCGATGCGGCGACCAACGAGACGTGGCCGTCGTGGAGGTAACCCATGGTGGGCACGAATCCCACGGCGAGACCGGCCGCCCGGTCTCGGTCGAGGATCCGGCGAAGCTCCTCGATCGTGTGGATGGTGTCCATCGGCTACTCCCCGCTCGGCTGCGAACGACCGGCGAGACGACGGGCCTCGGCGGCCAACGCTTCATAACTCGCCGCCTCGTCGTCGCCCAACGCGGCGAGGTGTCGGCGAATCGTGGCCTCGTCGCCGCGCGACGCGGGACCGGTCAGCGCGGCGGCGGGCCCCAACTCACGCACGTTGGCGAGCGACCCCTCGGCCAGATCGAGGAGCGCACCGAAGGGGACACCGGCGATCGCGGTCACCCGTTCGGCCTGGCCGAGCAGGGCGACCAGATGGTTGGAGGCGATGACCGCGGCGGCGTGGTACGCGGCGCGGTCCTCGTCGGCGATGGTGAACGACCGCCCGTGGAGCGCGGCCACGATGCGCTCCACCAGCGGATCGCCGGCCGTCGCGAACCATGCCCCCCGGAGCCGTTCGGCGCCGAGATCCGGGTCCGGCAGGGCGACGAGCGGGTGGAGAGCCCCCGCGGCACGATGCCCCCCGAGCTCGGCCAATCCTCTCGACCCGGACAGATGCACGACCACGGCGTCGGTCGGAGGCATCTCGGCCGCGACCGCGGCGATCACGTCGTCGGGCGTGGCGATCACCACGGCGTCCGCTCCCGCGCCGACGGTGGACAGGTCGTCGCCCCGACCGAAGAAGACCGGCTCCGGCCAGGCCTCGGCGACGAGGGCCCGGGCCAATGATCGACCGGCACGTCCAGGACCGACGATGTGGAGCTGCACGACGTCAACCGTACCGGAGGGCACACGCCACGATGAGCCGTTCGCCTCATGGGACCGGGGGCGAAGGACTCCGATGAAGAGCCATGGCCACTTCCGCCACCCCGTTCGGGCGCTTCCGCGACTCGTTCTCGATCCGCCGCCGGCTGATCGTGCTCGGGGTCACCGCGACTGCGTTCGCGGTGTTGTCGTCGTGGAGCACCATCAATGCCCTTCGCGACTCGGGGGAGGCCACCGAACAGGCGATGACGTTGGCGAGCATCCAGCACTACCACCAGGACGTGCTCACCCAGCTCACGATCATGCAGAGCACGGTGCTCGAGGCCGTCCTGGCCAACGACGCCGCGATGACCCGCGACCCGGCCGACCTCGAAGCGGAACTCGGCGCGGCGGCAGCCCAGGTCACCAAGGATCGCGAACTCATCGCGTCACTCGATCCGACCCGTGCCCTGGAACTCGATCTCCCCGATGTCGACGCCGCCCAGGGCCGCTTCATCGACGACGCGCTTCGGCTCGGCCGCCTCGCGTCGACCGACCCCGACGCGGCCGATGCCGAGCTCGATGGGTTCCTGCAACGAGGCGAACCGCTCTTCTCCGACCTGAGCGACATCACCGCGATCACCGCACTGCAGGCCGCCACCGCCGCCGTGCGAGCCGATGACGCCGAGGAGACGGCGCTCCGCAGCATCACGGTCACCT
Organism: Acidimicrobiales bacterium; assembly: GCA_040263275.1. Classification (GTDB taxonomy): domain Bacteria; phylum Actinomycetota; class Acidimicrobiia; order Acidimicrobiales; family Aldehydirespiratoraceae; genus JAJRXC01. The sequence continues at coordinate 5,147 of JBDQKM010000093.1, read as the reverse complement.
CGGCGATCGGCACGATCCTGATCATCGCGACGACCGCACTGGTCGCCTACTCGATCGGCCGGCAGCTGCAGCAGCTCTCCCGGATCGCCCGGGCGATGGCCTCCGGCGACCTCCAGGTCCGCAACGAGATCCGTAGCGCCGACGCGCTGGGCGGACTGGCCCGCAGCTTCGACGAGATGGCCGACAGCTTCGAAGACCTCGTCACGCGACTCGAGCGGGAAGCATCGCAGGACGCATTCCGGCGCCAGCTGTTCGACGCCTTCGACATGGCAGCCGCCGACGACGACGTGCATGACATCGTCGAAGAGGCGATGACGCTGATCGGCGACTCCCCGATGGAGATGCTGCTGTCGGACTCGAGCAAGCACCATGTGGCGCGTGCGGTCGCCCACCCCACGGCCGGGGCGCCGAACTGCCCGGCCGAATCGACCGGGCAGTGTGTCGCCGTGCGGCGCGGCCATCGTCTGGTGTTCGAGTCGAGCGAAGCCATCGACGCGTGTCCGCACCTGAAGCGTCGCGACCAGGCCTGCTCGGCGGTGTGTGTGCCGGTGACCTTCAACGGCCAGGCCATGGGTGTCATCCACACCACCGGCGACAACGGTGAGAAGGCCGACCCCCTGATCATCGATCGGCTCGCCGCCCTCGCCACCCAGACCGGAGCACGCCTCGGGACCATCAACGCGTTCCGAGGCGCCCGCGAACAGGCATCGATCGACGGCCTCACCGGACTGAAGAACCGGCGCTCCCTCGAGAACGAGGCCCGGGCCCTGAGCGCGACCGACGACGACTACGCCGTGATCATGTGCGACCTCGACCGGTTCAAGGACCTCAACGACCACTACGGCCACGAGATGGGCGACAGGGCGCTGCGGCTCTTCGGTCAGATCCTCCGTGACTCGACCAGGGCGGACGACATCACCGCCCGACTCGGCGGCGAGGAATTCGTGATCATCCAACCCGCCATGGACGCGCCGGCGGCCGTGGCGACGATCGAACGCATCCAGCTCTCCCTCGCAGCGCGGCTCGAGGTCGGAGACGGACCGACCTTCACCTCGAGCTTCGGGGTCAGCGACACCACCATGGGCAAGGGGTTCGAGACCCTGCTCCGCATCGCGGATGCCGGACTGCTCGCGGCCAAGGACCGGGGCCGCGACCGATGGGTCATCGGCGACGCCGCCATGGCCAGCGAGCTGACCGATCGCGGTCGGCCGCGAGGCTGGACCGGCGACCTCGTCGATCCGAGCTTCGGACCCACGGCACTGCCCGAGCGGATCTGAATCGGACGCCGCTCAGCGCTGCTCGAGCGGCCCGACGTCGACGATCTCGTCGGCGGCCGCCACCGCGGCGACGTCGTAGCCCTCGGGCAGGAGATCGGGGGCCACATCGGCCAGGGGCACGAGGACGAAGGACCGCTCGAACATGCGCCGATGGGGCACCAGCAGATCCGGCGGGTCGTCGACGGTCTCGCCGTCGACCCACAGCACGTCGACGTCGAGCGTGCGGGGACCCCAGCGCACGCCGCGCACCCGCTGGGCCGCCGCCTCCCGTTCGCGGCACACCTCGAGCAGTGCCCGGGCATCGAGCTCGGTCCGGAGCCGCACGACCAGGTTGAGGAAGCGGCCCTGCTCCACCTCGCTGACCGGCGGTGTCTCGTAGACCGATGACACCCCGTCGACATCCGGGATCGCCTCGACCGCGGTACGGAGGTGGGCCAGCCGATCGCCGATGTTCGATCCGAGGGCGAGGAGGGCCCGGTGCCGCTCGGTCATCGACGACGGGTGAGACGAATACCGGCCGAGGCCACGTCCTGGGGCACCGGCGGGCGGAGCTTGCGCACCTCGATGGTGACCTCGCGGATGCGGTCGTCGACCATCACGGCTTCCGCGACCCGTTGGGCCATCCGCTCGAAGAGCTGGAACGACTCCTCGCGGGTGACCGTCTCGATCCGGTCGAGCACGGCGCCGTAGTCGATGGTGTCGTCGAGTCGATCGGTGGTCACGGCAGGGAGGTCGGCCACGATGTCGACGTCGAACTCGTAGGGCTGCCGTCGATCCTGCTCTTCCGGGAGCGCACCACAGAGACACATCGCCCGGATGCCACGGAGTTGGATCACGGGGCCGGCGGGGTCCATGGGCACCGGGTCACTCGTCGGCGGCGGTGTCGTCGGCCGGCTGGGCGTCGCCCTCGGGGTCGGTGGCGTCGGGATCGGGCTCGAGGTCGGGATCCGGGGCGAACGCGTCGACCTCGACCTCCGACGACGGAGCACACTTCTCGACCATCGCGACGAGTTCGCGGGCGACCGGCCCCAACTCGCGTTCGAACAGTTGCTCGGCAACGGTGATGGCCCTCGGCCCGTCGGGCACGAGCTCCATCCACAACAGATAGGCGGCCATCAGGCCCGAGATGCGCTCGCCGAGTTCTTCACGGTGCACCACGATCTTGTGGCCGCGGTCGACGTGGTCACGAATCGACGCCATCGCCCGGGTCAGCCCGAGCGGGCCATCGGCAGGCCCCGAGAACGGAACGTGATGGAAGGGCACGCCCAGTTCTTCGTAGTTGTGGAGGTTGTGCGTCGATCCGATGAGCGACACCACGAAATCGAACTCGTGCTGGCGCAACCAGATGATCTCTTCCTGTCGGCGCACCTTGCGATGGCTGTCGCCGTAGCCGCCCGGTCGCTCGCACACCGCGATGCGGTCCTTGATCACCCAACGGAAATGACGGGGCTCGATGCCCTGGGCCCACTTGCCCCTCATGACTGCACTACTCGCACGGCGTGGACCGTAGCTCGCACATCGTGCACGCGGACGACGTCGGCGCCCAAGTATGTGCTCCATGCGACCAGGGCCACGGATCCTTCGAGGCGGTCGTCGGGTCCGGTGACCGCGGATTCCCCCGGAATTCCGTCGGATTGGGCATGGATCTCCCCGACGAAGCGCTTCCGCGAAACCCCGACGAGCACCGGGGCGATGTCGGCGAAACGATCGAGATTCGCGACCAGATCGAGATTGTGGGCCGTCGTCTTGCCGAATCCGATGCCCGGATCGACCCACAATCGGTCGACACCGGCCGCCCGCCCCCGCGCCGCGGCATCGGAGAGGAAGCCGTGGATGTCGTCGACGACGTCGTCGTAGGTCGGGTCGGCCTGCATGGTGGCGCTGGGCCCGAGGGTGTGCATGGCGATCCACCCGGCCCCGGTCTCCGCCGCAACCGTCTCGAGCGATGCGCTCACGTCGTTGATGATCGACGCGCCCGCCGCCACGGCTGCACGCGCCACCGATTCCTTGGTGGTGTCGATCGAGATCTCGACCTCGCCGATCGTGCCGGCGAGCGCCTCGACCACGGGGATCACCCGGGCCAACTCGGTCGCCTCGTCGACCGGCGCCGAGCCGGGCCGCGTGCTCTCTCCCCCGATGTCGATGAGGTCGGCGCCTTCGCCGACGAGGCGATGGGCGTGGGCGACCGCGTCGGCGGGATCGAGCCACGCTCCGCCGTCGGAGAACGAATCCGGGGTCACGTTCACGATCCCCATCACGCGGGTCATCGGGGGTCTCCGGGGCTCAGTGGCGTTCGAGGAAACGCATCGCCTCGGCCCTCGTCGCGACATTGTCTCGGAAGATGCCGGTCACGCTGGACGTCACGGTGCTGGAGCCGGCCTTGCGAACACCCCGCATCGACATGCAGAGGTGCTCGGCCTCGATCACGACCAGCACACCCTGCGGATGCATTTCCGCTTCGATCGCGTCGGCGACCTGGCGGGTGAGCCGTTCCTGGACCTGCGGCCGCTTCGCGTAGCCGTCGACCAGACGGGCCAGCTTCGACAAGCCGGTGACCCGGCCGTTCTCGTTGGGGATGTAGGCGACGTGGGCCTTGCCGAGGAAGGGGATCAGGTGGTGCTCACACAGGGAGTAGAGCGGGATGTCGCGGACCATGACCATCTCGTCGTGGCCGGCCTCGAAGGTCGTGCTCAGGTGCTCGGCGGGGTCCTGGTGCAGCCCGGCGCACACCTCGGCGTACATGCGGGCCACCCGGCTCGGGGTGTTCTTCAGCCCGTCGCGATCGGGGTCCTCACCGATCGCGTGAAGGATCTCGCGGACTGCAGCGGTGATGCGGGCCTGGTCGACCTCGGGGGCATGCACCCCGTCGATCAGCGGGCGAATGGCATCGAAGTCGTCGTCGTCGTGTGTGTGGGTCACCCTTCGCAACCTACCGGCTGGAGGTCAGTCTGCGGGTTCGAAGACCCGGATCGAGTCGAGCTCGCGATAGTGCTGCGCAACATCGAGGCCGTAGCCGACCACGAAGTCGGGGGGAATCGGGAATCCGACGTACCGGACGTCGTCGGACCGGGCCCCTTCACGGACGAGGAGGGCACACACCTCGAGGCTCGCCGGCTCGCGGTCGAGCAGGAGTTGGCGCAGATACCGCAGCGTCAATCCGGAGTCGACGATGTCTTCGACGAGGATCACGTCGCGACCTCGGATGTCTGTCTCGAGGTCCTTGACGATGCGAACCACACCGCTGGTGGTCGTTGAGTCGCCGTAGGACGACACGGCCATGAAGTCGAACTCCACGGGCCGGCCGATCGCTCGGCCGAGGTCGGCCATGAAGATGAACGCGCCCTTCAGCACACCGATCAGCAGCGGTTGCCGATCCGCGTAGTCCTCGGTGATCCGCTCGCCGAGCTCGCGCACCCGGGCCGCGAGTTCGTCGGCCCCGATCACGGTCTCTCCCAATGTGCCCTTCGGAACGCCCATCGCGGCGACCCTACCGTCGTCGCCCCGCCAGAACCGCAGCGGCGACGTCGGGGGTCAGGGTCGGCGGGCCTCGATCCGGAGCACGCCGCCGGTGCGGGCCACCCGGTGCCCACCCGGCAGCTCGGCCGCGACATGGGTGCCGTCGGCGACGAGCATGACCCGGTCGATCGCGGCCCGATCGATCCCGGCGGCAGTCCCCAGCTCGGACTCGATCCAACGGCGGAGCGCCTCGGCCCCGATCGCCGGCGGTGCCGCACGAACTGCGGCGGCGTCGGTGGCGTCGACGGTGGCCGCTTCGTCTTCGATCACCGAGAGGGCTTCGGCGACGAGATCGGCATGGCGGGTGAGCAGGGGCACGGGATCCCGTCCGAACTCCTCCGCGATCGCGGGCAT